>CAMZHP010000224.1 GCA_947306845.1 uncultured Prevotellaceae bacterium | reverse complement strand
TTGAGCAGCAGGTTGCTGCGGCTCAGGATGAGGATGTGGTCGAGCAGCGACTCCACATCATGCACCTGGTGGGTGGAGATGATCAGCGTGCGGTCCTCCGTCATGTTGTTGGCGACAGCGCGGCGGAATTGCACCTTCGAGGGGATGTCGAGACCATTGGTGGGCTCGTCCATCAGCAGCAGTCGGGTGCCGGTAGCGAGGGCGAAACACATGAACACCTTCTTCTTCTGGCCCATGGAGAGCGACTGCAACTTGAGAGAAGTGGGCATGTCGAAGTCCTCGAGACATTTATTCAGCACCTCGCGGCTGAAATGGGGGTAGAAGGGCTGGTTGATGCTGACGTATTCATCGAGCGACATCGAGGGGAGGTCGAACTCCTCGGGCACGATGAACAGTTCTTCGAGCACCTCGGGACGGCGCAGCAATGTCTTGATACCATCGATGCTCACCGTTCCCTTCTGGGGGTGCAGCAGACCGGCGATGAGATAGAGCAGCGTGCTCTTGCCGGTGCCGTTCTTGCCGAGCAAACCATATATGTTGTTCGCATCCAACTGCAGGCTGAAATCCTGGAACACCTGCTCCTTGCTGCCTGCATATTTGAAACTAATGTTACTGATGTCTATCATTGTGATTGAGTTTTAATCGTGAGGATGGTTATTGGTTATTCATCTATTGAACATATATCAGAGACCGAAGAAGGTTACTACTGACATGACTACCGTAACGAAGAAAGTGATAATAGTTACCATAACATCTTATTTTTTAAAGGTGAATAAATTGGTTTCGTCTCATATTGTATTGAGTATATTAGTGTACTACTTTAATAGTACACTGCAAAAGTATACTATTTGAGGATACGCTCCAAATATTTCGGCCATTTTTTTCATCAAATGGTCGAAATTTAACATTTGTTTACAAAAAACAAGATGGTTATTTGATTATTTCATCACTGCCTGTGCCCACTTTGTGTTTCTCCAATCGGCTGCACAGGAGTTTTCGCTGGTCTGCGACGTGTTGAGACCGGAATAATACTTGATGATGTATTGTCCTCCGTAGGCGGAATAATAATAGGACGTGCTGGCTTTGTAAGGCACGGCTCGCTCCAACTGCTTGTTGAACGCTTCCAGCAACGCGCCGTCAGGACAAAGATGTGCATAAGTGTCACCCAGGTCATAGAACAAAGGCGGCGAGAACCCATCCATCTGCTGGATGTCTTCATTGTGCTCCTGTGTGGTGGGAAATGCGGCATTGATGGCCCGTGCCCTATCAGCCAAGGCATCCAATTCGCGGCAGTCAGTTACCGCCACCGTTCCGCACGCCACCTCATAGTGGGAGTAGAAGTCATAAAACGTCTCGCAGAGCCGTTGGTAGTCGGGGCTCCCAAGCAGATACCTGAAGCAACGGCTATAGGGGAAGCCCAAAGCCATGATCTCCGTGGGACAGCCGATGACGTAGTCCGTCACCTCACGCAAATCATAAGCCACCTCGACCGAAGACATGTAGCAGTCGTCAAAAAGGATATAGTCCATGTGCATCCCTGCCAGGCTGATTCCCTCTGCCAGCGTGCTGATCTCTATCTGCAGGTCTCTGGTATATCCCCCGATCCACCTGGTAAGGTAACCTTTTTTTATGCGCGACATCATCTGGACCGGCACAGTGCCCGCAGGCAGCCATGCCATGCCGTGCCCTGCCATGATCAGGGCATAGTGATGAGCAGGGGCTGCTCTCTCTACAGAGGCAAGCAACTTGGTGATATTGCTGGCTGCAGTGAAGTTGATATTGTTGAATACCTCAATGGTGTCGCGCACGCATCTTCCCTGCTCTCCCCTGAGTTCGACAAGAGTCGACTTCAACTGACTGGATGCCAAACACACCACCACCCGCTCGTTGGCAAGTCCCCCACTGGCAATGACCTCTGCCATGTCATCGATATTTTTCTCAAAATAAGGTTTCAGACTGAATGACCATGGCATCAGCACGACGACGGTCTGTCCCGCCACCCGGGGCTCGGGTGTCGGGTCATCATGGCAAGCTGTGAAAAGCATCAGCAGCGCCATAGATAGCAAGAGGAGTGGCCTAAGGGTCTTCATATCTCGGGGGTTGATATACTTTGTCTCTGGGTACTTAAATCAATATGCTCCTAACACGCCACCCTTGTAGGGGAATGACTTTTTGAATGGTTTGGACGGAGTGGCCTTCGCATTCATTTCTTCTGGAGCAGTCATGTTCAATACATACGGGAACCCGGCATCCTGAGCGTCTGCCTGCCTCACCTGCTTGCCCTGGAGACTCCTGGGTACATATACAGGCATCGATGTTACCCACACGTCGGTGAGCTTTCCTTCTCCTTTGAAGTTCAGGCAGTTGGATTTGAGAGTCGTGTAATTGCGCAGATGCAGGATTCTCCAGATTGAATGTCCCAGGTCACCTGTATTGCTCCAATAGTTTTCCGACCACGTCTGATCGCCATAACGGTCCTTTTGGGCCACCCAGATGGCATTCTCGCCCAACGTCCAATTCTGCCCGCTGATTCCGGTGTCAATATAGTCGATCCAGAACGCACCTCTCAGATCATAATGGAACATGAAACTGGTCTTGTACTTGATATTATCGCCATCTTTTTCAAGAACTTGCGTATCCAAAATAAATGGACTTGAGAACGTGAATGAAGGAGGCGTGTCATAGCGGAGTGAGAAGCGGAACATATCTCCGTAAATGGTGAGCAGATCACCGGTATTCCTATCGCGCTTTTTCACATAGACTCCCACCATGTCGTCATACGTCGCCACGAAGTTGTTGATGTCCAATTTCATCAGACCGTTTTCTCCTGTAGAACTGCAGCTCAAGGTCATGGTCTCTCCCCTTTGTACGGCTTTAAAACTGAACTCCAGTTTCTCCTGATCCCTATTGAAATACAAGCCCCATTCCTCCACGTCGGTCTGGTCATTCAGGAGGGCACTGACATTGAAGTACATGATGTTGGGCAAGTCCTCCAGAATTTTGTATTCCACGCCAGCCAGCTCCACCATTGTGACCAATGCAGGACAGACAGGACCCACTCCCGCTCCGTTGGCGGACAGTGTGATGCCGTTCACCTCATCCTTGTTGGTGGCATTGGATGAGATCCTGACAAAGACGTTTTCCACGATCTCTCCCGGGTCCAAGCCAGCACATGTCACCTCCACGGTATGGCTGCCTCCTTGACGGAGGGTGATGTTCTTGCCGGCCTCCGGTATGGTGAACGGATAAACAGGTTGACTAATATTGAAAGTCAAATCGTAGTCGCCAGTGTTCGTGACGGTGAAATACTTGGTTGCAGGGACATTTTCCATGACAGTGCCAAAGTTGATACGCCTAGGGTTGATATTGATGGTGCCTGCCAAGACCAGTCCCTCGCCAGTGCCGGAGAGCTTGATGGTCCATGTGGGATTGTCCTGCGCATTCGAGGTGATCACGATGCGGTCTTCATAATCACCGCCACTGAGTGGAGCGAATGTCACACTGAAGGTCTTGGTCTCGCCTGGCTCAATGGTGCAAGCGCTGGCATCGGTGGAGAACGCCTCACCACTGGTCAGCCTCACCGAGGAGACGGTCAGCGTGGAATTGCCACTGGGGTTGGAGATTTGGAAGCTCGCAGAGCTGCTTTCTCCCACCTCCACCTCACCGAATCGCAGGTTGGTGGTATTGACGGTCATTGTCGTGGCGTAGGTGGCCGATCCCTCGGCATCGCTGTTGATACGGATGAAAGAGGGGATGGGAGTAACTCCGGCAAAGATGGGCGAATGGTCTGAGCCTGGCCTGACATCCTTGACAATGCCGTTTTCCAACTTCAGTGTTGTGCCAATGGGCAGTGCATTTGTCCCCACTCCACCGTTTTGATGGGCAATGGTGATATCATTCTCCGTTGTCTTGACCACCACGCCGATATGTCCCCATGTGGAGCGATCCCAGACGATCAGGTCTCCCTCCCGCACCTGGTTCTTTCCATCATTGGGAAACACGATATACGCACCGGGGTCAACATCGTCGTTAGCCCTGTTGGTAGGCCATTTGATGGCATTGCCCCATCCAGATGTTCTCTTGATATGCCCATTCAGATTTTTCACATATCTCTCGCACAGCTCCACGCTTTGATAGATGGCATCACTGACTGTGCTTTGATTTCTCATAAGTCCTCTCTTCTGGTCGTAGGTGTCTTTGTTGTAATACACCGAGACACCGTTGACCGTGCCAAACGCACTGCCAAACGTCTGTTCGCGCCAATTGGCAGAGACGATGGGGTCGGATTTTACAAAGATAGGATTGAGATAGTTGCGTGCTTTTGAACCTTCAGTGATGAGCAACGGGAAAAAGTTGGCACAGCCATAGCCTTGGATGTAGTCGTCAAGACAAACCTTGACAAAGGCACATTCCTGTCCGGGGTAGATGGTGACGGCTCCGACGATTGGACCGCTGTTCACCTGTCCCAGCTTCACATAGGCTGTCTTCTTGTTGGGGAATCCACCCTGATAATAGAACACCACAAGAATAAACCGCTTGTCGTTCTCTATGAAAGTGTTGTAGTAGGCATTGAAACCGCCATAGCGGGTCTTACCCCACAAGCCAGTGTTCCTGTCCTGCTGTTCGATGACGAAGCCCCTGAACCGATTGATGCTATTGGTACTGATCACGTCCTGCGCAAGGGCGTCATATTTCATGGAGTCTGCTACAGAATAGGTAGTCACGCGGACTTTCTCCTCATCGGATGACAGCTGTCGCAAAAAGGTTTCCATTTCTGTTGGGGTAGCCGTTCCCTCCAAGTCTTGTTCCCCAACAAAGAAAGAACTATTGTTCCATAAGAACATGCTATCGGGCGAATATACCACCGTGGCTTTCCCGTCCCTCCAATAAGTCGTGGCGTTCCCTGTGTTCTGGGAATTGGAGGCATCTTTGAACGTGATACTGTCGGGGGAATCGATGATGGTGGCTCTGCCATATTTCCAAAACGTGATGGCATTTTGTGCCTGAGAATCCACAGACCACAAAATAGCAGCCAACACACACCACAATATATTCAACTTTTTCATGTCTTCTATTTTTTGATTTTGATGGATGAGGATGAGGTCCTGACGATAAAGACGCCATGGCCGTTCAGCGGAACTCTCATTGAGCCGTCCTGCCCCACTGTTGCCTTGGCAACGACAGCACCCGTCAGGTCATACACATAGACCATCGTATTGGGTCTCAAGCCATTGGCATCCATCCCGTAATCAGTGATCCGATAGACAAACTGTTGCCCGTCTCCCATCTCACGGATACCATCATTTTCGTTGACATATGCCACCTGTACCAATGCGCCTTCATCCAGATTGACGCTGATCTCCTGTTTCTTACTGGTGATGACCAGCACACCACCTTTGAATTTGGCTACGGGGTTGTCTTCCAAAAGGAAGAGATGCGATGTGCCGTCCTCAAGCAAAACTTTAATGCCAAGCGCATTGTCAGCCTTGGCCGAGAGGGCGAAGACAAAAAGGATCAATAATGATAACAGTTTCCTCATTTTTAATTAGTTGAATGGTAGTTTCTCGATTTTTCTCTTAAAAAGCCAGTTGGCTTGCGTCATATTTTGCAAAGGTAATTATATTATTTAAAAAATGTTTCAATATTTTTGAAAAAATGTAAAACTGGTGCGACAGCATGACTTTTCAGCGAGTTGTAAATCAGTTGCCTACGGCGAGAAACCGTTGACATGGTGTCGTGATGGGAACATCCATCAAAACAATAAAATTGGGCAGACATTTGCATCACTGCCATGTCTGCCCAATTGAT
>CAMZHP010000223.1 GCA_947306845.1 uncultured Prevotellaceae bacterium | reverse complement strand
TCCATGAAGAAAGCGACGATGCCCTCTATTGCCAAAGGTGCTCCGAAGATATCACCCACGAACCAGGAATAGTTGCTCCAGTTGGTACCGAACTCAAATTCCAGGATGATACCGGTAGCCACTCCCATGGCAAAGTTGACTCCGAACAGTTTCTGCCAGAATTTGGCCGCATCCTTCCAAAAAACATTTTTGGTGCGGTAGTAGCAGGTCTCCATGATTCCCATGATCACTGCCAGTCCCAAGGTTAAAGGGACAAAGAGCCAATGGTAGATTGCAGTGATGGCAAACTGAGCCCTTGCCCAGTTGACCATTTCCCCATCAATGTTTAATAAGATGTTTTGCATAAGCCTTTATATTTGTGAGATTATTCCATTTTCTGCGTAGTCCTCCCTATTATCTCCGAACTCACAAACTCTGCCTCCTCACCTTCCTGGGAATGTTGTTTGATGTAATTCGGGAAAAAGAAGAGTTTTAGAACAACAAATATGATGAACAGTTTGATGAGAATGACAGCCCACAACGTTTTCCCCAACGTCATGTTGCGGAAACCATCAGCATAGAGATCATACACCTTGTATAGAATGTTTGTCTTTCGCATAGTAGAGATCTTTACCTTTGGTAATCATGAGGGCTGATAATTATCGCAAAAATAGTAAAAAAAACAATACCTATTTCATTTTTTCCCTAAAATCATAAAAAAAAACAACAATGTAAAGCATCACAAGACACTTTTTTTGTTGAGGGAGATAAACACCGCTATCCCAAGTGTCTGGGAAAAGTCCTCAGACGCTTGGGATAGCCTATGATCAACGGGCAAAGCCGCTGCGTTTTTAGTTTGCTTCCGTTATTTTTCCTGTTCCATTGCACTTCGGGCAGTCATAGCGCCCGTCGAGAGTTTTGCCCATACCGTGGCACGTAGGACATTTGCCCTCCTGTCTCAGTTGCTGCTCCTCTTTCTCACGGGCTTTCTTGCTTTTCGAATCTGTGGGTTTGGCTTTATTCACTGCATACGTCAAATCAGATTCCACAATGGTACTGAACAAATCGGCGCAAGAAACCAAAGAGAGACACATCGACAGACATGCCAATGTCATCCATTGTTGTAGTCTCTTTGTCAGATTCTTCATATAAAGCATGGTCTTCTCTATGAATTCATTTTAGCGGACTTTCGCCTTGACACCGAGAGCACCGCCTGTGCAAGGTTGAGGAAAGCCTGGCCTGTTGCCGTCTCGATGTTGAGTGCTGCCGGTGTACCCGAATCACCATTCTCACAGATGCTCTGAACCACTGGAATCTGGGCCAGCAGGGGAATGCTCATCTCCGCTGCGAGTTTTTTACACCCTTCCTTTCCAAAGATGTAATAGCGGTTTTGTGGGAGTTCTGCCGGTGTAAACCAAGCCATGTTCTCCACCAGTCCGAGGATGGGCACATTGACCTTCTCGTTGAGATACATATCGATACCCTTCCTGGCATCAGCGAGCGCCACCGCCTGCGGAGTGCTGACGATGACCGCCCCTGTGATGTCGAGCAGTTGCAACAGCGACAGATGGATGTCACTCGTGCCCGGCGGGGTGTCGAGGATAAGATAGTCAAGTTCACCCCAGTCAGCATCTTCCAGCAGTTGTTTCAGGGCATTGCATGCCATGGCACCCCGCCAAAGAGTAGCTGTCTCCGGATTGACGAAGAAGCCGATGCTGAGCAGTTTCACCCCATACTGCGTGATGGGTTCGATGAGATGCCTGCCGTCCACCTCCACGGCATAAGGCCTGGCATCCTCCACACCGAACATCTTGGGCACTGAGGGACCGAAAATGTCTGTGTCGAGCAATCCCACCTGATATCCTAACCTTGCCAAAGAGATGGCGAGGTTGACGGCTACCGTGCTCTTGCCCACCCCACCTTTTCCAGAACTGACCGCGATGATGTTCTTCACCTGCGGCAGCAGTTTTTCTGGTTTGGGTGCTTGTTTGGCCTTGAACTCAGGTGTGATTTCCACCACCACATCCTTGTCCACATGATAATGGATAGCCGCTTCCGCCGCCTTGAGGGTGGATTTCAAAAAAGGATCTGTCTCCCTTGGAAAGACAAGAGAGAACGACACCTTCATGCCATCGATGCGCAGATTGTCGGCCACCATCTCACTCTCTATCAGGCTTTTCTTGGTGCCTGGATAGGTGACGGTGGCCAGTGCGTCAAAAATTAGCTGGGGATAAAGTGTCATTACTTGCAGTCTCCCCCTTCGGATTTCTCACTGCACTCATGTGCCTCACGGGCTACCTTCTCGCCCTCGGCGAGTTTGCGTGCCTTTCTACCGATTCCGTCAAGAGTCTGGATAATTTGCTCCTCTGAGACTTTCTTGGCATTATACTGGATGGTAACGGTCTGGTCGGCCACGCTGGTCTCCACCGACTTGATTCCTTTCAAATCTTTGAGGCCATTTTTCACTTGGTTTTCACATTTTGGGCAATGCATTTGGGGATTGGTGGTCACCACCAAGGTGCGGATGTCCTTAGCCATCATTACGTTGGCGGTTAGCATCAGCATCATAATCATCAAAAATTTTCTCATTTCTATCAATTTTAATTGTAAATAATATGCAAAAATACAGAATATTTTGTGAATTGGTCTCTTTCCGCCTCAAAAATCATAATTATTGGGTAAAAAGTGCAGGAAAAACCTTAATTTTGCATGATAATCTACGATTGGAGGTCTCAAGCCTCATAAGGGCACGGAAGGCCCTACCTACAAACTATAAAAACTTATCTAAAAACACCATCCAATGAAAAAGTATCTTTTTCTTGTCCTTTTGCTCAGTATTTGCCTCATCACTCCAACGCAAGCCGAGAATTATCCTTATCGAAGCGATTACCTGTGGGTGACCGTTCCCGACCATGCCGACTGGATATACCAAACTGGCGAAAAAGCCACCATCGAGGTGCAGTTCTACAAGTACGGCATACCCCGTGATGCCGTGGTGGAATACAGCATCGGAGGTGACCTTCTCAAAAGTGACAAAAGCGGCAAAGTGACCCTGCGCAACGGCCGTGCCACCATCGACATGGGCACAAGCAAAAGTCCGGGCTTCCGCGACCTCCGCCTGACCACGACCCTTGATGGCACCACCTACCGCCACCATGTGAAAGTAGGGTTCTCACCCGAGAAAATTGTTCCTTTCACTCAGGAGCCCAAGGACTTTCTCGATTTCTGGCAGAAATCCTTGGCCGAAAACCAGAAAATTCCGATGAAATATACCAAAGAGTTGGTCAAGGAAATGTGCGACGATGTGGAGGATGTGTACCTGATCAAACTGCAGGTAGACCGGCGCCATTGGCTCTATGGCTACCTGCTCGTTCCGAAAAAGGCCCAACCAGGCACCTGTCCCGTGGTGCTCACCCCTCCCGGAGCCGGTGTGAAGACCATCAAGGAAGTGACCTCCCGTCCCTACTATCAACAGGCCGGCATGATACGTTTCGTGACCGAGATCCACGGCATGCGCCCCACGATGAACGAGGAAGATTTTGCCGATATCCGCTCTGCCTTCAGCGAATATCTTGAGATGGGGCTTGACTCACCCGAACATTACTACATGCGCCATGTCTACCTGGGTTTGGTGCGCTGCATCGACTTTCTCATCTCACTGCCCGAATGGGACGGCCGCAATGTGGCCGTCATGGGCGGAAGCCAGGGAGGCGCCCTCTCACTCATCGCTGCCGCACTCGACAAACGGGTGACTTGTTGTGTTGCCAACCATCCAGCTTTGAGCGACATGGCCGCCGGCAGTGTGGGCCACACCAGCGGCTATCCCCATTTCAAGGCCGAGGAGGGGATGTACAGCGAGGCGAACATCCGCACCATGTCTTATTATGATGTGGTGAACTTCGCCCGTCACATCACCTGTCCCACTTATCTCACATGGGGATTCAATGATGATACCTGTCCGCCCACCACCTCCTATGCGGTTTGGAACACGCTGACCTGCGAGAAAGAAAGTCTCATCACCCCCATCAATGAGCACTGGACCTCCAATGCCACCAACCGAGGGCAAATGGAGTGGATACGCAAGAGACTGAAATAAAGTGTATTATTTGGCCTTCTCCAACGAAGACCGCTTGTCACGCCTGTAACTGCGATAGTCGTCGAGCGGTATCTCCACCTCCGACTCCTCAAGCAAGCCTTCGTGCGGCAGGCGGAATTTCATGTATTTGATATTGAGTCCCCGCTCTATCCACATATTCTCATAATAGGTGTGGATAGAGAGGATTTGGCGTGTCGCCTCATCCACCTGCTCAAAATGATAGAGGTCGTCGGTGCATAGCAGCATGGGCAGGCCATTTTTCTCCACCATGAGGCGTGTATAGGTAAAGAGGAAATTGGAGTCTGTCTTCAGATGTACGATGCCCCCGTCGACGAGGAATTTGCGGTAACGCTCCATGAAGAAAGAGCTGGAGAGGCGTTTCCTGGGATTCTTCATCTGTGGGTCGCTGAAAGTGAGCCATATCTCCTGCACCTCGCCCGGCGAGAAGAAGCGCTCGATGATTTCGATGTTGGTGCGCAGGAAAGCCACGTTGCCCAGGCCCTCGTTCAGAGCCTGCGTCGCCCCTGTCCACATGCGCGCACCCTTGATGTCCACACCGATAAAATTGATGTCGGGAAACATACGTGCCAGTCCCACGGTGTATTCTCCCTTGCCGCACCCCAGTTCCAGCACGATGGGATGGTCGTTGTGGAAATAGTCTTCCCGCCAGCGACCCTGCATGTCAAAAGGAACGTGTTCCACTACCGAAAAAGGGTATTGGAACACGTTCTCATATTTTTCCATGTCGGCGAACTTCGCCAGTTTTCCTTTGCTCATCCAATGATTACTTTAGTCCACCCGTGCTTGTCCTCGATGGTGCCGTATTGGATGCCGCGGAGCGTCTCGTAAAGTTTCTTCGAGATGGGGCCCGGTTCGGTTCCAAATTCATAACGCTTGCCCGTATCGAGGTCATCGATATAGGAGATGGGACTGATGACGGCAGCAGTTCCGCAAGCACCGGCCTCCTCAAAGGTCTCCAGTTCCTCCTCGGGGATAGGTCTGCGCTCCACCTTCAGTCCGAGGTCCTCAGCGAGTTGCATGAGGCTCTTGTTGGTGATACTGGGAAGGATGGATGTCGATTTCGGAGTGACATAGGTATTGTCCTTGATACCAAAGAAATTGGCGGCACCGCACTCATCCATGTATTTCTTCTCCTTGGCATCGAGATAGAACTCGCAAGCATAGCCTTTCTCATGCGCCACATTGTTGGCAAAGAGCGAAGCGGCATAGTTGCCACCCACCTTATAGCATCCTGTGCCCAACGGAGCAGCGCGGTCGAAGTCGCGTATGATGACATACGGATTGGTGGAGAATCCTCCCTTGAAGTACGGTCCCACGGGAGTGACGAAGATCAGGAAGAGATATTCCTTGGCGGGATGCACACCCACCTGGGCTGATGTACCGATGAGGAGCGGACGGATATAGAGTGTGGCTCCGCTCTCATAGGTGGGGATATACTCCTGGTTGAGCCTCACCACCTTAGCCACCATTTCCTCAAACAGTTCTGTGGGCACCTCCGGCATCATGATGCCACGGCATGTGCGCTGCAGGCGAGCGGCATTCTCGTCGGAACGGAATGTGCGCACCTTGCCATCAGGACAGCGATATGCCTTGAGTCCCTCGAAAGCCTCCTGTCCATAGTGAAGGCTTGTAGCGGCCATGTGCAGTTTGATGAACTCATCGGAGCAGATCTCGATCTCGCCCCATTTTCCGTCGCGGTAGTAGCAACGCACATTGTAGTCAGTCGGCATATAGCCAAACGACAGATTTGCCCAAT
>CAMZHP010000222.1 GCA_947306845.1 uncultured Prevotellaceae bacterium | reverse complement strand
TATTGCACCTGTGCCATCCATTTCTTGGTGAGCCAGCGGGTATGATGTGCCTCTGCCGTAGTGGAAAATTGTTTGGTGGGCGAGGCATAGGTCTGATTGAGTTGCGATGAGGTGTAAGACTGGGAGTGCGCTGTGATGGTGCGGTTGGTCTGGCCGTGGGTCTGACCATCTTGGAGGTTCATCGTGATGCTGGCTCCGAGTGCGCCATCCTTGATGTATTGCTCCCATCGGGCATTGGTGCTCAGTTTGGTTTGGTGACCGTCGGTATGGGTGGCGGTAAGTTGAGACAAGACTGCTGCATACTGGATGTCTGTAGACAGGGAGGCGGTGAGAGCTTCCTCCTGTTCGGTGGTTTGGCGGCTGTGGGAGCGTTGATTGCCATACTCCGCACTGGCGCTCAGCGAAAAGGTGTTCAGCGAGTCACGCACCCAGTGAAGGTTGGCGTTCAGCCGTGGCTCCAACTTGTGGGTGCGATGATATTCCTCGGAGGTGGTGCGTGTGGCAGCGGCGTTGGGGAAGTAGTTCTCTGTCATTTGGTGACTGGTGCGCCAGTCATCATCGTGCGCCATACCGCCCGTGATGCTGAAGGAGCTCTTCAGATCATGTGTGCCCTCTTTGCGCTGCCAATTGTGCTGATAGCCAGCAGAAGCGCCCTGCTCCTGGCCAAAACCATTGCCCATGTTGGCCATGCTCCCGTTCATGTTGCGCCGCCAATGCTTGTCGATGTTGTTTGCATTGGCAAAGACCATCAATGGGTCAGTCTTCGACAGGCGGTTCATTGACATTTCACCTTCATAGTATTTCGGCGACTGGTAGTAGGCCTTCACGTCACCGTACCAGCGGTCGAGGAAGCCGGGTTTGATGGCTAGGTCAAGCACCATGTCCTGCGTTCCATCGTCCTTGCCCGTGCGTTCGCTGAATTCCGATTGGCGGTTGTAGGCCTTGATGTTTTCGACGGCCTCGGCTGGCAGTTGTTTCACCAAGTCATCACCGCCTAAAAGGCTCTCACCGTCCATCGTTATGCGGATTGGCTTGCCATTCCATGAGAGTCTTCCCTTGTCATCGACCTGCACACCTGGCAGTTGCTTGATTAGTTCTTCGAGTCGTGCCCCCTCCTGCAAGTGGAAAGCCTCGGGATGGAATACTATCGTATCGCCCTTGACGGTGAAACGGCGGGCACGACCGGTCACCTCCACCATCTTCAGCATCTGCGGCGACATCTTCAACTCTATCGTCCCGATGTCGAGCGTGTCCTTGCTGCTGTTACTGAAGGCCAGCACAGGCATTGATTTTGAGTAGTAGCCCAGCATGGAGAAGTCAATACTGCCTCGCCCATCGGCAAAGAACGTGAAACAGCCTAATGAGTCGGTTTTGGTGCTCCTCATCGAATAACTGTTGTCTCCAAACCGTTGAGTGTACTTCACCTGAACTTCGGGCAGCGGTTCCTTTGTCTCGGCATCCACCACACGTCCCTTGACGATGTCGGCCTTGACGGTTCCTTGTATGCTTGCGACAAGGCATAGCAGTAGCAGGATGCGGAGGTTTCCGCATCGAAAACAGTTCTTTTTCATATTTAATGGGATTAGATGTTTGCTATGATCTGGTCAAAGGTCACGGCTGGGTCGGTAATGCCGAAACCTTCCTTTTTCAGTTTCTGCTTGCGGTGCTGAACAGCAGAGACGGAGATGACATAGATAGCAGACAGGGCGGTATTGGAGAGCCGTAGCCGAGCAAGCATGCACAAGCGGATGTCGTCTTCACTGAATTGAGGGTGCTCGGCTCGCAGACGACTGACGAAATTGTCGTCTGCGGTGTCGAGGGTCATTTCTATCTCGCGCCAATTGCGGGCATTGATAATGGTGCGCTTGCCAGCCTTAGTTTCCAGCATGTCGAGGATTTCGCTCTTGTCCATGATGTGTCCACGCAGCATGGCTATCATGGTGTCCTTCTGCCGCAAACGTTCTGCCAACTGGTCCGCTTTGCGCTGTTGGGCGATTTGCTCTGCCAGATGTTGTTGTCGCGTCTTGGTGCGCCAGTTCCAAAAGAGGAGGGCGAGAAGCAGCAGGCCCAGCAAGAGGATGGCAATGACCGCCATCATCAGGTGCGACTGTAGAGAGGCTGACTTCTTCACATAGCCAGGTGCGAGGTAAGTGTCGCGGTTGATGGAAAATTCTTGTTCAGCCCATTCCTTGTCGCTTTCATATGATGGAAGCCTATGTTTCGTAGAATCTTCTTTTTGCTCCTGAAGAGTCTCCTCATACATGCCGATAGGTACGGTGATATCCCCGATGATGGAAACTGATTTTTTGATACTTAAGGCACATGTTGGTGAAATGTCAACATGAGGCAGTGCCCAAAGTGAATCCAGACACTGATAGATGGAATCCAAGACCGATGGCGATGAAGGCTTTTTGCAATGTCTGGCCGCAATGTCGGTAATGTGTTCCAAAGCGCCAAAGTGGTGCAGGTCGAAGGGAGGGTTGGGGAGTACCATGAAGCCGTAGTCGTTGAGCATCGTCAGTAGCCAACGAGGTTGGTCTGGCGACAGACGATAATGTTCCAATGCGTGGCGTTGGCACAACTCTGATTGAACCGAGGGGGAAAGAGACAAGTGATTCGCAAATTTGTCATAGGCGCGGTAGGCGAGGGCGTGGTCTTCTGTGGTCTCGGCGCAATGGATGGCCAGATGGAAGAGTCGGTTTGTCTGCGAAGGTTGCTTCTTTTCACTTTGGCGGCGACTCAGGACGAAACAGATGCGCCCGAAGCGCCGCAAGGTTTCCTTGTCATCGTTTGTACCGCCGAGACTTGCTTGCTCATAATAATCATACAGGCGTGAGAGGATACTGTCATCGGGGAATGCCTTGTCGTCCACGTCGTGACAGAGCGCTTCGCGCTTGAAATTCCATGTCTCAGCGTCTGAGGAGAGGCACGATGCTGTGTCTGCATGGTGCAGATACCAACGTTCTTCATCAATCATAGCCTGCAAAAGCTTATAAAGCATTTGTGAGCCTTCTGCCAACCGTGTAGTGTCTACCTGCGCTAACAACCGTGATGTACTGTCCGCATCCGTGAACACCAAGTCTTCTGCAGCATGGAGCAAACGTTTCTGTGGCAAGTCACGCAAGTTCCACCCGATGCCGCACGCTAAGAACAGCACAAAAATGGCGGTGATGATTCCAACTGTCTTCCTTCTCATACGAAAATGATTATTGTTTTCGACTGCAAAGGTATGGCTATTTTAAGAAGTCCACAAGGAAATTGGGTGGAAAACGTATTCCGCACGCCGATCTCTGATATTCAGTTGATTAGGCTTCGATTTTCCACCCTTTTTCCATTTTGTAAGGTGGAAAAACATAATAATCAACTTTTTAAAAACATCATTATGAAAACTAACGGGTCCCGTGATTTGCTCACCCAGATAATAATACCCATCGTTATTGGAAGCATACAAAGGTCATATTAAAAACCTTGGTAAAAAAACGAGTCAGATGATGCAAAAAATTCCTTCAAACCTGCCGTTTTTATAAAAAAATCCAAGAAACGGCAGAATATAGTATATTATATTTTGCCGTTTCTATACATTTTCATTTTTTGCGGCAGATTATATGAAAAAGTATGGGTGCAATTATTGGAAGAAAGCCTACGGCAAGCATAGCGGAATTGTCCAGAAACAAGTAACGATGGATGACCTGTTCATTTGAAACTGAAGAGAGGTTGTGAGGGCTTTTCTGTAAATTGGTGTATTTTTCCTTGATTTTTTCATCATTGGATGGCAAAATCATCGAAAAAGATTCGTCATATTTTGCATATTAAGCGATTTTTCCTAATTTTGTGAAGTGATCTGTAAGTTTTGCAAACTCTGATTATCAACGCCCCCTACCCCCTCTAATCTTAGAGGGGGAGTCAGTTACCACATCAAATGAGAAGGCAACTCTAGAATTGGTAAATAAATGCGGCAACATAAGGAATGGGCAATAAAAGCGGTGACTAAAGAAATGGCAATTTAAAAGAATATATTCCCATTACTAATGAATAATTATTAAAACGAAATACTATGGCAAAAGGCAAAAAAGGCGGTAAACGCATGAACAAGAAGCAGATGACGGAAGCGCTGGTGACGCTGTTCCAGTCACTGCCCAACGAGGATCTCTCCTTCCAGACGATATTCAAGCAACTGCATCTCGATACCCATCCACTCAAGATGCTCGCCATCGACGTGATGGAAGAACTGTCGTGGGACGACTTCCTGACCAAGACATCACGGAGTTCGTACAAACTCAACCTCAAGGGACAGGTGCAGGAAGGCATTTTCCGCCGCAAGGCCAACGGCAAGAACAGTTTTATCCCTGCTGACGGCAGTCAGCCCGTCTTCGTGGCGGAGCGCAACTCCATGTTCGCCCTCGACGGCGACCGTGTGCGAGTATCGTTCAACGCCCGCCGTGCCAACCACATCAAGGAGGCGATGGTGACCGAGATTCTGGAGCGTGCCCGCGACACGTTTGTCGGCAAACTCACCGTGGAGCGCGACTTCGCGTTTTTGGTAACTGACAGCAACCTCGCCATCGATATCATGGTGCCCAAGAAAAAACTCAAGGGCGGCAAGACCGGCGACAAGGCCGTGGTGAAGATCATCCAATGGCCCAGCCGCGAGTCAAAGAATATCGTGGGCGAGGTCATCGACGTGCTCGGCAAGACCGGGGAGAACAATGTGGAGATGCACGCCATCCTGGCCCAATACGGACTACCCTACAAATACCCCAAGAACGTAGAGGATGCCGCAGAGAAGATACCCGCAGAGATCACCGAAGCCGACCTGAAGGAGCGCGAGGACTTCCGCGACGTGACCACCTTCACCATCGATCCAAAGGATGCCAAAGACTTCGATGACGCCCTGTCGGTGCGCTCTCTGGGCAACGGTCTGTGGGAAATCGGCGTGCACATCGCCGACGTGTCGCACTATGTGCAGGAAGGGTCGGTCATCGACAAGGAGGCACAGCGCAGGGCCACCAGCGTCTATCTCGTCGACCGCACTATCCCCATGCTCCCAGAGCGGCTGTGTAACTTCATCTGCTCGCTCCGGCCCGACGAGGACAAACTCTGCTACAGTGCCGTCTTCGTCATGGACGACACAGGTGAGGTGCTGAAATGGCGGCTCGTACACACCGTCATCCGCAGCAACCGCCGTTTCGCCTACGAGGAGGTGCAAAAAATCCTGGAAGACAACGGCGTGGTGGACGGCACCGGCAAACCCGCTCCCAAGGCCCCGAAGGGCGGATACAAGGGAGAGTTCGCCGATGAACTCATCCTCCTCGACCGGATGGCAAAAATCCTGCGAGAGAAGCGGTTCGCCAATGGCGCCGTGCGCTTCGAGCGCGAGGAACTCCACTTCGACATCGACGATACAGGAAAACCCATACGCTGCTATTTCAACATATCCAAAGATGCCAACAAGCTCATCGAGGAGTTCATGCTGCTCGCCAACAGGTCGGTGGCAGAAAGCATCGGGAAGGTGCCCAAGGGGGTGAAGGCAAAGACGCTCCCTTATCGTATCCACGACTCACCCGACCCGCTGAAACTCGAGAACCTGCGCGAGGTCATCTCGAAGTTCGGCTACAAACTCAAGACCTCCGGCACACGCGGTGCCATCTCGAAGAGCCTCAACAACCTGATGACCGAATGCATCGGCACCCGCGAGCAGAACCTCATCCAGACCGTGGCACTGAGGGCGATGATGAAGGCCCGCTACAGCGTGCACAACATAGGGCATTACGGACTCGCCTTTGACTACTACACCCACTTCACCAGTCCCATCCGCCGTTACCCCGACACCATGGTGCACCGCCTGCTCACCCG
>CAMZHP010000221.1 GCA_947306845.1 uncultured Prevotellaceae bacterium | reverse complement strand
CTGTCTCATTTTTTTTGTGTAAGTTTGCAGCAAACAAACAAACTATTATACATTATTATTTATGAAAACAAATTATGAGATTCGTTATGCGGCCCATCCAGAGGACGCAAAGAGTTATGACACCACACGCATCAGACGCGACTTCCTCATCGAGCGTGTCTTCGCTGCCGACGAGGTCAACATGGTCTATTCCATGTACGACCGCATGGTGGTGGGAGGCGCAATGCCTATGGCTGAGGAACTGAAACTTGAGGCCATCGACCCGCTCAAGGCTCCTTTCTTCACTACCCGTCGTGAGGTGGGTATCTTTAACGTGGGAGGTGCCGGTTGTGTGAAAGTGGGCGACGAGGTTTTCGAACTTGACTACAAGGAGGCGCTCTATATCGGGCGCGGCGACCGCGATGTGGTCTTCTGCTCAAAGGACAAGAAGAAACCCGCCAAGTTCTATTTCAACAGCTGCACTGCACATAAGGAGTATCCCTGCAAGAAAATCACCAAGGCCGATGCCGTTGTGGCACATATGGGAAGCCTTGAGATGAGCAACGAGCGCGACATCAACAAGATGATTGTCAACCAGGTGCTGCCTACCTGCCAGTTGCAGATGGGTATGACCGAACTGGCTACTGGCAGCGTGTGGAACACCATGCCGGCTCATGTGCATAGTCGCCGCATGGAGGCTTATTTCTATTTCGAGGTGCCCGAGGACCAGGCTGTCTGCCATTTCATGGGTGAGGTGGAGGAGACCCGCCACATCTGGATGCGCGGCGACCAGGCTGTGCTTTCTCCGGAGTGGAGTATCCATAGTGCGGCTGCCACCCACAACTACACCTTCATCTGGGGCATGGGGGGCGAGAACCTCGATTATGGTGATCAGGACTTCTCGCTCATCACCGACTTGAAGTAAATTTAGGAGTTTAGGAGATTAGGAGTTTAGGAGTCTAGGAGTTTAGGAGTTTAGACATTTGATTTGCTTGTATAAGGAGTGATTCAAAAGAAATAACTGTTCAATCAAGATGGTAACTTTTACATTTCAGAGTATTCTTGCATGGCAGAAAGCCCATGAGTTTACAAAGCTCGTATACGAGATAACGAAGGATTTCCCTGAAGATGAAAAGTATGGTATGATTTCTCAGTTTCGACGAGCAGCAGTGTCTATAGGCGCCAACATTGCTGAAGGCTATAAAAAACTAAGTAAGGCTGACAAACTCCGATTTTTGAACATTGCTGAAGGCAGTATGGCTGAATGTATGAATTACATCATTCTTTCTAGGGATCTTGATTTTATCAATGATATCCAGTATGAAAGACTGAAAGAGGCCATAGAAAACGCTGGGAAACTGCTGACGGCCTATTGTAATGGTATAATCAACAACAAAGGAATCAATAATCTTGAGGTATGAGGAAATCGTGAATGATTGAAGGATGCGGAACTAAGCGAGTGTGGATAAAAAAGACTATTGTCTAAACTCCCAAACTCCTAGACTCCTAAACTCCTTTTCAATCAATTCCCTTCCGATCCAACAAAACCAAAAACATCATGAATTGTTCAAACATTTTTTCACTTGAGGGGAAAAACGCCTGGATTACGGGCGCTTCCTATGGAATCGGTTTCAACATTGCTAAGGCTTTTGTGGCTGCAGGCATCAAAACCATCATTTTCAACGACATCAATGAGGCCGCCATGGAGCGCGGACTCAACAACTATCGTGAAGCTGGCATTGAGAACGTCAAGGGCTATGTCTGCGACGTTACCAAAGAAGACGACGTGAAGGCACTTGTCGAGAAAATCCACGAAGAGGTGGGTCAAATCGACATCCTCGTCAACAACGCCGGCATCATCAAGCGCATTCCCATGCACGAGATGAAGAGGGCAGAGTTCCAGCAGGTCATCGACATCGACCTTGTGGGACCGTTCATCTGCTCTTCAGCTGTCATCCCCGAGATGATGGAGCGCAGAGAGGGAAAAATCATCAACATTTGTTCGATGATGTCAGAACTCGGACGAGAGACAGTGTCGGCCTATGCTGCCGCCAAGGGTGGACTCAAGATGCTCACACGCAATATCTGCTCAGAGTATGGCGAGTACAACATCCAGTGCAATGGCATCGGCCCGGGTTACATCGCAACACCACAGACAGCACCGCTCCGCGAGCGCCAGCCTGACGGCTCCCGCCATCCGTTCGACTCCTTCATCTGCGCCAAGACACCAGCAGGCAGATGGCTCGAGCCAGAGGAGCTGGGCGGACCGGCTGTGTTCCTGGCATCTCATGCTTCTGATGCCGTCAACGGACATGTGCTCTATGTGGACGGAGGCATCCTGGCCTATATTGGAAAGCAGCCGTAAGCCACACCTCTTGTCCTCATTAGCTGCCATGACGTTGCAGCAAGAATGAACCCTCAAAAACAAAAATGGGCTTCCTGGAAAAAAGGAAGCCCATTATTTTGATTTTTCTTTACAGATTATTTGAGTGCGTCTGCCAGATCAGCACCAGCCTTGAATTTGGCGAGTTTCTTTTCTGCAATCTGGATCTTCTGCTTGTTGCTGGGGTTGATACCCTCGCGTGCAGCACGGGTGGCCACGCTGAAAGTGCCGAAGCCAATGAGAGCAACCTTGTCGTCAGCTGCCAAAGCCTCCTTGATAGCGTCAAGAGCTGCGTCAAGAGCTTTCTTTGAATCCACCTTTGTCAAGCCTGACTTTTCAGCAATTTTCTCGATTAATTCTGTCTTGTTCATAATTAGTTGATTTAAAAAAAGTAAAAACAAATATCTAATAGTCAAATTTTTGGCAAATATAGAAGAATCATTTCATAAAACAAACAAAAAATAAAAAAAAATGATGAAAAACGCGAAAAATCATCCGCAGAGTGCTGATTTTGTGCGGTATAACGGATATTTTTCGTAATTTTGCCGCGATTTTGACAACTTGTACAAATATATATATTTATATTATGCGAAGTATACCCACCATCACAAAAAACCTTCTGATAATAAACATATTGGCATTCCTTGCCTATTTTGTCTTGCAGTACAGAGGCATTGACCTCAACAGCATTTTTGGTCTCCATTTCATTATGGCGTCCCAATTCCATATTTACCAGCTGTTTACCTATATGTTCATGCACGGAGGGTGGGACCATATCTTCTTCAATATGTTCGCCCTGTGGATGTTTGGCTGTGTCATGGAACGTGTTTGGGGACCGAAGAAATTCCTTTTTTATTACATTCTGTGTGGTGTGGGAGCAGGAATTGTACAGGAAATTGCACAGTATGTGGAACTTTACTCCATGCTGTCGGGACACTCGGGAGTAGGATTCTTCACGCTCTTCTCAAGCGCATGGTCTGACGCTTCATTAGCAGAAAGCCTTAATGCCTGGACCACGGTGGGTGCTTCGGGTGCCATTTATGCCATTCTTCTGGCATTTGGCATGACCTTCCCCAATGAGCGCATCTTCATTTTCCCGCTTCCCATCCCCATCAAAGCCAAGTGGTTTGTTATAGCTTATGTGGCCATCGAACTCTTCTCTGCACTGGGAACATCAACAGACAACGTGGCACATTTCGCTCACCTGGGCGGTATGCTCTTTGGTTATCTGCTCATCAGATACTGGCAGCATCATCCCGAAGGTGACCTCTACGGGCGCAGTCATGGAAAGCAGTTCTTCGACCGATGGCGCACCAATTGGGAGAACCGGAAAGGTAAGTCGTATGGCAATGATGATGACATCCGCAACAAGACGGACTGGGATTACAATGCCGACAAGAAAGCAAAGGAAGAGAAAATAGACAAAATACTCGATAAGATTCGCAAAAACGGATATGCCAGTCTGACGGAGGAGGAAAAGCGGTTCCTCTTTGAGAGCAGCAACAAGAAATAGAAATGAGACTTTTCATTACATTCCGTAAAATCACCCTTTCGCTGATTGCCCTTATCAACGTGATCGTCGTCGTGATCATGTTGATTTGTGCATGGGCGGGACACATCAGTCCGGCAAGGCATCCCATCTGCGAGGTGATTTCGCTGGGATTTCCCATTCCACTGGCTATCAACCTCTTTTTCCTGGTTTTTTGGCTCTTGGTCTCTGTCAGATATACACTCATCTCATTGGTGGGATTGTTGCTGTGCTTCAATTCTGTGAGAGACTATTGCCCGATCAACTTCCCCGGTGATCAGTCGGAATGCCAGCTCAAGGTGCTGTCGTTCAACCTCAACAACTACAACGGAAGCACCAAATCCGACAGCGACTATATCGCCATCACCAAATACATCATCGAGAGCGGAGCTGACATCGTGTGCATGCAGGAGTCGCAGATTGGAAACAAAAAATTTCAAAATGTCATCTCATCCATGCTGGAAAATGTTTACCCCTACAGGCGGGACGACAGGAAACCCGGACATGTGAAACAGTCATTCTATAGCAAATACCCCATTCGGTGGGCGAAGGACGTGCCCTTTGAAACCGATCCCAGGATGCCCAAAGATGGAAGTAAAAACTCCAGCATGGTCTATTGCCTGAGCATGGGAGAAGATACCCTGCTTGTGTTCAATTGCCACCTCGCCAGCCAGCGGTTCGCTTATGAGGAAAAGAGCGAACTTCAGGATTTCGTGGAAAGGAAGACCGACCGGTTCGATGAAAAGCCGTTGTTCTCCAAAATCATGACTTCAGGAAAAGAGCGTGCCTTGCAGGCTGACTTCCTCTCAAGGACACTGAAAAAACATGCGGATGCTTCTGTGGTGCTGTGTGGCGACTTCAACAGCTCGCCCACCTCCTACGCCCACCATGCTATTGCAAAGCGTCTTACCGACTGCTACAGACAAGCAGGAAACGGGGTGGGATTTAGTTACAGCCATTATGGGATGCATGTCAGGATCGATCACATCTTCTGTTCCGATGACTGGGTGCCTGTCAGTTGCGAAATAGACAAGAATTTCACCGTTTCCGACCATCTTCCCGCCATTTGTTGCCTAAAAAAGAGGCCAAAACCCTAAAAAATAAATTATTTGCGACAGAAATTTTCCCAAAATTGAAAAAATCACTATCTTTGCACGCTATATTCGTAAATTGGCGGAATACAACAAATTAAACAATAAATAACAGTAATGCAAAACAAAGGAATTGTAATTTTCACAGCGGTCATGCTGACCCTGGCAAGTATCTTCTATTTGTCATTCTCTGTGGCTTCCAAATACTATGACAGGCAGGCCGCAAAGATTGAGGATCCGACAGCCCAACAGGACTACAAGGACTCGGTAAAGTATCTGGGTATCTACTCCTATCAGAAGTGTCTGGAGACACAGATGGGTCTCGGACTTGACCTTAAAGGTGGTATGAACGTGATTCTGGAGGTATCGGTGCCCGACCTGGTGGAGAACCTGGCAGGCTATAAGACCGATGCCGCCTTCGTCAAGACGATGAAAGCAGCCAAAGCAGAGGAAGAAACTACTCAAGATGACTTCATCTCGCTCTTTATCAAACATTATCGTGCCAACGCTCCCGGACACAGTCTCGCAGAAGTGTTCGCCACACAGCAGTTGCCGGAGGTGAAAACCAACAGCACTGACAGCGAGGTGGAGAAAATCCTCCGTGAGAGACTCACCGAGACAGTGGCCGATGCCAAGAATGTCATCACCAACCGTATCGACCAGTTCGGTGTCGTCCAGCCCAACATCCAGATGCTGGAAGGTCAGGAAGGCCGCATCATGGTGGAAATGCCAGGTGTGAAAGATCCTGAGCGTATGCGCCGACTCCTTCAGGGAAGCGCCAACCTGGAGTTCTGGGAGACCTATACCTCACAGGAGATTGCTCCTTACCTGCAGCAGCTCGACAGCCGTCTGGCCAATGGCGAGACTGAGGTG
>CAMZHP010000220.1 GCA_947306845.1 uncultured Prevotellaceae bacterium | reverse complement strand
CCGAAGCCAATGCGGTGTCGTTCACCGACGACGGCTGGTTCCGCACCGGCGACTTAGGCACGATGGACGAGGAAGGCAACATCTTCATCCGGGGCCGGATCAAATCTATGATTCTCAACTCCTCCGGTCAGAACATCTACCCTGAAGAACTGGAAGCTGTGTTGTCGGGCTGTCCTTATGTCGCCGAGCCACTTGTCGTTGACCGCAATGGCAAGCTTGTAGCCCTTATCTATCCGGATATTCCCGAAGACCTGGACGAGGCATCAAGACGAGGCATCCCGGAGCTGATCCGCTCCACCGCCAACAAATCTCTTCCCTCCTACAGCAAGCTCCACAAGGTGGAACTGATGGACACACCTTTTGAGAAAACTCCCAAGATGAGCATCAAGCGCTTCCTGTACAAGTAAATGGGACGAATGAATGATTCGCCCCATCATGATAAACTAAGAACGCGCTCAATACCCCAGTCCTACATAGCTGTGGGCAGGTAGCTGCACGTCGAAGACTGTCTGGTGGTCTTTGTAACCCACGAAGCGCCATCTAGTATAAGTCACCTGGGCAGGCTGCAATTGTTCGCCGGTAAGGAGGTTGCGCAGCGATTTCACCTTGCTGTTGACCACCACACGAAGGCTCACCGCCTGATCGTTGAAATTCTCCACCACCATTGTCTTGTTATCGTAGGGGAACAGCGCCACTTTCGACGGCCCTTCGATATATGCCCCCACATCCTTGCTCATGGCACCACGGATGATATTGAGCGCCGGAGCGGGGAAGTCGTAGAGGTTGCCGAAATCATCGGGGATGGTGAGCACGAAGAGGATGCCCTTGGAGTAGGTGTCGCGCAGCAGGATGGGATAGCCCGACACGCCGCCCGTGAGCGGCCGGCCAGCACTGACCACCTCCCAAGCATCATTGGTGAAATACTTCACCTGTGGGATGATAAACTCCCGCTCTGCCTTGCCCGCCATGCCGAAGTCATTGACGATGGCCTTCAGATCGCCACATTGTAGCTCTACCACATCAGCCAATTTGTCCTTGATGATTTTGAGCAGTCCGGTGGTGATGATGACATCGCCACCCTTCTTCAGCTGTCGCTTGATTTTCTCCACAATCTGCGGGTCTTTGGCGGCCTGCTCAGTGAGGAGGATCTGCTGTCTGTCGTCGAGCCACTGCGGATGCATGTCCATGGGCAGTCCGATCATACCCAAGTAGTTCTGCAAAAATTCCTCACCCGAGGAGTGGTAAGGCTTGTAGGAGACAAGGCCGATGGGTTTGCCCAACTTCCCCATAAGTTGATCGATCTGGTGTAGCGTCACGTTGGCATAACGCGCCATGGTGGTCGGTGTGATGGTCTTTCCGTCCTTGGTGAACGGTGCCACCATCTCGTCGTAACGGAAGCTGTTGCCACCGACGGACTGCCAGGGAGCTCTCTGGGCAGGCGTGATTTTCACTTCAGCCAACTGCATGTAATTCCACAGGATGATCTCAGGTGTCCTCGCCAACATGGTGAGGTGCAGCTGTTCGGCATAGCGGTCCATGCTCATGTGTATGCCTCCAGCATCCACCCAACCTCCGAAATTACGTCCGGGTGCGATATTTTCAAAATAGCGTACGATATTGTAGCTCAAGTAGTTCTGCAAGTGCTGAGCCGAAGCGGGGTCGCGTGTTTCCGTACCTGTCCACAGCCCGTCAAAATAAGTTGGCTCTTCCTCGAGATTGAACCCCAAGCCATGGAAATGGTCATACCAGTTGGGATATTTGATGATGACCTTCACTCTGGGATTGACTGCCTTGGCGGGGTTTACCACCAGTTCGCGCCCTGCATCAGCCATGAGCCTGAGGCGGTAATCTGTCCAGCTCTTGCTACCCTTCGCCGCAATCTCGTCATCGTTTTTCAGGTCGATGAAGAAGAAGTCGTCGAGGATGAAATCATCAAAGAACTTGGCGGTGAACTCCGAGATTTGCCTCACCTGCTGCCGCTCATTCTCGCGGGCATAGCTGTAGGTCTCAAAGTCGGAGGGCTCGGAACGTGTGAATGTGATGCCGCCACCCACCTCCAGCCTTTTGGACTGGAAGAACTTTTTCACTTTGACGAGCGTTTTCTCGGGCACGGTGAATGCGTCGCGGTGGGTTTCCAGATAGATTTTGTCGAGATCCACCTGACTACTCACCGTCTCCCAGGTGGATTTCAGGAATTTCTCATCTTCCATCCGGGCCACATCCTGAGCCCGGATGTAGGTGGATACTTTGAAGTTATTGAACTTCCCGGCCAGGGTGGTTGTCACTGTAAGCAGTGCCATTGCTGCCATCATGATTGTTCTTTTCATATTGTTTTGGTTAGAGTTCAGTCATTGATCTTCAATTATCATTTTTCTCAATCTTCAATCTTCTGTTTTCTTTTCTTTAGGTATTCCGACGGGGGGTCGTTATACATCTGCTTGAAATAGTGAGCGAACTGTTTGGGTGAAAGCCCCACCATATCGGCCACCTCCGAAATATTGGTCCTGCCCTGGTCGAGCAGGCTCTTTCCTCGTTTCAGTTTGATGATTCTGATGAACTCCAGCGGCGACTTTCCAGTGATGGCCATGAGTTTTTTGTAGAGATGACCGCGGGTCATGCCCACCGCGCTGCTGAGCTGCACGACAGAATAGTTGGTATCGCGGATGTGCTCCTCGATATCGGCGACGACATGGCTGATGAGTTCCTCATCCAACGAGCTCACCGTGATCTCACTGGGCTTGATTTCCACACCCGCGGCCACCTTGGTGTGTGACTGCTGTGTCCATTCCAGTATCTTTCGGATGCGCAATTTGAGCACATCCAGACTGAAAGGTTTGGTGATATAGTCTGCAGCCCCTTCCTTCAGCCCTTCCACGATATTCTCCTCCCCACTTTTCGCAGTAAGCAGAATGACCGGGATATGCGAGAATCTGATGTTTCCCTTGATCTGTCTGAAGAGCGACATGCCGTCCATCACAGGCATCATGACATCGCTTACCACAATGCTCACGCTGTCGTTGTCGGACAGCACTTGCAAGGCCTCCTTCCCATTAGCCGCCAAGAGCACACGATATTCGTCATCAAGGCTGCGTTGGAGAAAGAGTCGTGCGTCTGTGTTGTCCTCCACAATCAGGATGGTGGGTTGTTGGCTGATATTTACTGTCGCCATCTCTTCACCAGCTACGTCGGCTGTCTCCATCTTTTGTTCCTCGGTGCCCTTCCCCACTGCCTCCATCACCGGCAGCGTAACTGTAAAGAAAGTGCCCTTGGGCTTGTTGTCTGCCACATCGATGCTTCCTCCCATCATGCTGACATACTGTTTGACGATATGCAGTCCTAGTCCGCTACCTTCTTGCTCCTGTCCGTGGGACTCCTGCACGAAGCGGTCGAAAACATGGCGTTTGTCCTTGATTCCGATGCCCGTGTCCGCCACCTTGATGAGTATTGTCCGCTGCTGCTCTGTCTGTCTGACATCGAGTGTCACGGTGACACTGCCATTTTCGACGTTGTATTTGAAGGCGTTTGACAACAGGTTGGTGATGACACGCCGCATCTTGTCCTCGTCGAAGTCTATCTCTATGGATGAGGGTGGTAGCTGCATGCGTATCTGTATCTGCTTGCTCATGGCGTAATAGTCAAAGCTCTGCACGGTCTGCCTCACAAACCCCACGATATCGCCATGCTTGAGATTGAGTTGCTCACGCCCCACGTCCAACCGTCTGAAATCGAGCACCTGCAACACGAGGTCATAGAGTTGGCGGGCATTGCGCCATGCCACGTCCACCTCGGTGCGTATGGGCGCAGGCAGGCTGAGCTTGCGGATTTTCTCCAAAGGAGCCATCACCAATGTCAGCGGTGTCTTGAGGTCGTGGCCTACATTGGTGAAGAACCTGATTTTATCCTCCTCCATCTCATATTTCTTCAGGTTGACCTCCATCTGTTTCAGGGCGAGCTCTCGCTGCTGTCTCCTGCGCATTGCCCTGATAAGATAATATAGGATGGCGGCGAATAACAGCAGATAAATAAGGATAGCCGGTTTCGACTGTGCGAGGGGTGGTTTCACCCTGATGGGCAGTTCTGAAATCTCGCTCTCCATCAGTCCGGGAAGTATAGCCTTCACTTGCAACACATGGCTGCCAGGTTTCAGAGATGTGAAATAGAGCATATTGTTGGGTGCCGACAACCATTCCTTATCGCCCTTGAAGCGGTAGAGATATTTGATTTTGTGGGCGAGGGCAGGCATCATGGCAGAGACGGCTACCCACAGCCGGTCGTCGTGGTGGATAGTAAAATCGGAGAAAGGATCCAGCTCCGCGTTGACCCAATAGTCAGTATAGAGCACCTGCAATTGGGGATAATAAGTAGCAACACTTTCAGGCATGATGCGGACATACCCAGAGAAGCAACCCAGCAACGCCATGCCATCAGTTGTGGTCAGTGCCGCGTTGTTGGAAAAAATGACATTATGGAGTCCGTCAGCATCAAGATACGGGTAGCATCTGCATGTGAAAGACTTTTTTCCCTCCGATTGGGTGGAGATGCAAGTCAGTCCGTTGTCGGTGCTGGCCCACATGAAGTTTCCGCTCTTCGCCAAAGCCCTGACGGCATTGTGCGACATGCCCTGTTCGGTAGTGAGATGGGTGACAGCACCCTCTTGGGGATGGAGTATCCACAGTCCGTTTCTGGTGCCCACCCACAACCGGCCATGCTCGCACATCGTCATTGTAGAGACATACGCCCCCTTGAGCTGCTCGGTTTGCCTGGTTTCGACAAACTGTCCTTTCACACAGTCATAGACTGAGATGCCCATCGACGTTCCGATGTAGATGGTTTCGCGCAGCGAGTCACAGGTGAGGCATAGCGTGCCGTTGGAGATGAGTTTTGAGTTTTCCGCTGTATAGTTGATGGTTTTCCCGTCAGGAGCAATCCTCACCACGCCTCTGTCCACTGTCGCCACCCACAGGAAGCCCTTTGAGTCGGATGTCATCGCCTTGACGTAATCCAGCGCGCGGCATCCCGCAAAGACCGGGATGAACTTTGAGCCGTCATATTTGGCGATGCCGTCGCCGTAAGTGCCCAGCAGGAGGGTGCCGTCGCCTAGGACTGTCAACGAGGTGACAATGTCAGAGGACAACTGGTTCTGTATGGCCGAGTAATGCCTGACATCCCCCGACCTCGTCTTCCTCATGACTCCAGCGCCGTCGAATCCCACCCATAGGTTGCCCTCATGGTCCTCAACTAGCGAACTCACATCCTCATATTCGCCAGTCGGCACCACGTTGAAAGTGGGGCAGCTCATGTCGGTCAGAGCCGCGCCCAGTTTTGAAGACCCCACCCACATGGTGTTGTTGGCATCGGGATAAAGGCAGGTGATGTGGCTGCTCCTCGGCATGAAAGCATTGACGTTCATCATCTTGCTCCACTCACCATCTTGGAAAGAGAAGACAAAGATGCCTGCATTGCCTGTTCCCACCCACAAGTTGCCATCGTTGTCCTCACTGACTACATTCACCAGGGCATTGCCCATCTGCTTCAGCTCAGGCAGTTGCCGCCACTGCCGCGTCTTGAGCGACAAAAGCCATGGTGTGTCGGGCAGGGAATGCGACTGGTAAACCCACAAATTCATGCTGCTGTCTAGATAGACGCGGCTGTCTCTGTTGTAAGTCATTCCGGGTGCCTGGGAGATGGGGATGAGTTTCCTTTCATTCTGCGCCACCTCATACAATTTATAGTCGGTGGTGACAACGACAGTAGTGCCGTTCTTTGAAATGACATGCTGTATAGGCGACTTGCTGTAGTTGTCAATAGACAGGAGCTTGTGCTGCGAGTAGTCATAATGATAGAACCCATATTCAGTGACCACCCAAAGGT
>CAMZHP010000219.1 GCA_947306845.1 uncultured Prevotellaceae bacterium | reverse complement strand
CTGTCCTACAAGAAATACCATCCTCTTGTTGAGGAATGCCTGCGTTTCTTCGATGAGCACTACCAGTACAGGGCACGACAACGAGGTGCCAAGACTTTTGACGGAAACGACCGCCTCATTATCTACCCAGGTTCTGGCTGCGAAACCTACAAAATGGCCTACAACCCGTCGAGCACCATCGCCGCACTGAAGGCAGTGACCGCACTCTATCCACACGCTCCGCTCCCATCCGAACGCATCCCCGACATTCCTCTCCATGTCATCGACGGTGACACCTGCATCGCGCCCGCGATCACCTGGGCACGCATACAAAACACGGAGACGCCACAACTGTACCCCGTCTTCCCCTGGCGCTTCTACGGGCAGGGGCGTGACGGACTTGCCATCGCACGCAACACCTATTGGAAAGACCCCCATGCCCTTGACATGCGCAGCACCAAGGGATGGAAACAAGACAACATTTGGGCAGCCTGTCTCGGTCTGACAGAAGAGGCCCAACGGCTCAACAGCGAGAAACTGGCCGATGGTCCCTACCGCTATCCCGCCTTCTGGGATGCTGGTTTTGACTGGGCACCCGACCTCAACCGAGGCGGTGCGGCCATGATCGGATTGCAGGAGATGCTACTGCAGGAGACACCCGACGGACAACTGCTGCTCTTCCCCGCTTGGCCCCGTGAGTGGAATGTCCGTTTCCGTCTGCATGCCACCAAAGGACGCATAGTGGAAGGCAATCAGCAAAACGGTGCCATCACCCATCAAGTCTTCCTACAAAAATAAGGGCCGACAAGTTTATTTCCCCTGATAAGATTTGTTGTTGTTGAGTTGGATATGATTGAGGATTCTTCGCTTCTCTATGAAGTCATGTAGCCCCAAACCATCCAAGAATTCATTGGAGATAGTAGAACTGTCATACAAATCATTGACATTCTTGAGCAAAGGGTTGAACTCCTTTTTGAGTTGCACCAGCTCCTCATCGGTGAAGAAATGCGACGGGTCTGATAGTTCTGCCAACTTCTCATTAAACCGCTGCACCTCCTTGGCGCATTGATGAGCCAAGGCATTCTGACGGCGGATACGCTGGATTAAGAAGACAGCACCTACAAGAATGATGACAATGATAACAATCAAATAAAGAAGCATATTTGTCTTTTTGGAGTTTGTAAAATAAGCCAACCAATTCGTTTTGAAGTTTCACATTGCAAAGATAGTGCAAACTGAGAGCAAAACAAAACAAAAACCTATTTTTTGTACTTTTGTTTTGCTTTATACAAGGTTTGCACTACCTTTGCAACATCTTAAACCTGACTGAAATGAAATTGAGATTTTTGACAGCAACGGTGCTGATATCCATCGGCTTGCAGATGACAGCACAAAGTGTGGCAAAGAACTACAAAGCCGCCTCCAACGCCAATCCCATCAGCTCGTCTGTTTTCTGTGCGGACCCCACAGCACTGGAATTTGAGGGCAGAGTGTATGTTTACGGAACCAACGACCACCAGCAGTTCATCAAAAATGGCAAAAAAGGAAGCAATGACTATGGCGCCATCAAATCGCTGGTCATCTTCTCCTCCGATGACATGGTCAACTGGACCTTCCACGGCACCATCGATGTCGCCAAGCTCTGCAGCAGTTGGGGATGGCGTTTTGCCGCCTCCTGGGCCCCGTCAGTGACCTGGCGTGTGAACAAACAAGGCAAGAATGAGTTCTTCCTCTATTTCGCCAACAGCGGAGGCAGCGTGGGCATGCTGAGAGCCGACACTCCTATCGGTCCGTGGCGGTCACCTCTGAGCAAGCCGCTCATCGACGGCGACACGCCAGGTGTCAAACCCTGCAACTGGATCTTCGACCCCGGCGTGGTGATTGACGACAATGGAGTCGGTTGGATTGCCTTCGGTGGCGGCGACCCCAACAGCCAAGGCACAAAACTGATGCCAGGCAACTCCCGCATCGCCAAACTCAAGGAGAGCATGACAGCACTCGACGGAAAAGCAGTCAATCTCCCCGCTCCTTATTTGTTTGAGGCCAGCGAGCTCAACATGATGAACGGCAGGTATGTCTACACCTACAACACCTCCTGGTCGGACCGTAACGACTGGAGCAAATACGCCAAGCGCGGCAACAACAAGGCACCCTCGTCGTGCAGCATGTGCTATATGGTGACCGACAACCCGTTGGATCCCGACGCATGGGAGTACAAAGGAGAGTATGTGCCCAACGAAGGCAACTTCGGTTTTGGATGGGGCAACAACCATACCCATCTTCAGAAATTCGGTGATGACTACTACCTGTTCTTCCACTCCACGATGCTGGAGCAGGACATGAAGACGGGCGCCTCAGGCTTCCGGTCCATCGGTGTGGAGAAAGCAAGCGTGAACGAAAGCACCCAGACCATCAAACAAATCACCATGACCAAAAAAGGTCCGAGTGCTGTCCGCAACGTCGACCCCTTTGCCCTGCAGCAGGCCGAGACGATGGCCACGTCGGGCGGTGTCAACTACGAGGATTTCACCAACGTCACGAGAGTCACCTCCGTCAGCACTTTGGGCAACGATGCGTCGAGCAACATGCAGATCAATATGAAGGCAGGTTCATGGACGATGGTACGCAATGTGGACTTCGGCAGTGAGGGAGCCAAGTCTTTCACCCTCAGAGCAAGCGGCAAGGGCAAGCTGGAAATCCGTTTCCAGACCGTCTCCAACGCGACAGTGGCCACATTAGAATTTTCCTCGACAAGCCTCGAAGACCATATCATTGAAGTGGATCCGACCGTGTTCAATGGCGTCAAAAATATCTTCTTCGTCTTCACCGAGGCAAGCAACGTGAAATTCGACTCCTGGCAGTTCGCTGAGACAGCCCCCAGCGGAATAAAGGGCATCACAACAGAGACGCTGAAATCCGGTGCTATCTACGACCTTTCGGGAGCACGTCTAAAAGGAAAACCCAGCCGAAAGATTTACATTGAGAACGGCAAAAAACACATTGCACAATAAGTCTTTCACCTATCATTTTTCCAAAACCAAAACTGAATCACCGGGGCAGGAAATCCTGCCCCTCTTCTTTTTTATAGAGTACATCGGCCTATCTGAAACGTCTATGGTAAAAGGATCATCCATCCAACTAAAACGAATCCCAAAGACATGAAGAAAGCAATGGAACAGAAACTGGTGGTGCGCCCTATCGTGGGTTGCCTCACCCACTCCCACTTTTGGGAGGGACCCTGCCGTGCAGGATATGCCAAGGACATGACCCCAGAGGCAGAGAATGCCGCCGCCACCGCCGCCTTTGAGGCTGCCAAAGAGGAATTAAAGAAAGTCACCCCTGAAGTCACCCTGTTGCCCGCCATCGATGCCCGTTACGACGAGAAATTTGTGGTTGGCCGCGAGATATATGCCCAGATAGAGGAAGACATCGACCAAGTGGACTTCTTCCTGTGCATGAACTGGCGCATTCCAAAACTCGAACGCTACCGCAAGCCCGTTGTCATCATGCAGAACGGCAACGAGGGCATCGACTTCGCCGCCTACTGCCGCTCCATTGGTCTGGAGGCATTTGTCTGCATGGACATCCGGGATCTCAACGAGATTGCACACGTGCTTTGGGTGCGCAAGGTGGTGGCCCACACCCGCGCGCTGGTGCTTACCCACGGCAGCATGCCTACTTTCGGTCTGCAGAGTGTCATCCGCGACCCCGAACTCATCCGCAGCCGCTACGGCATGGAGATTGTCAAGCTGCCTTTCAGGGACATTTTCAAATACATGGACGAGGTGACCGATGAAGAGGCATCACCCATCGCAGAGCGCATCTGGGGCAACGCGCTGGAAACCAAGGTGCGCAAGGAGTGGTTCATCAACGACATCAAATACTACCTCGCCGCCAAGCGGATGATGGAGGCATACGACTGCAACGCCTTCTCCACCGCCTGCCATGAACTGTGTACCAGCGAGATACCCCAAAACCGGAAGTTCACCCCCTGCATCTGTCACTCGCTCCTCAAGGACGAGGGCTATCCCAGTGGCTGCGAGGAAGACCTCAACGCGCTGTTGGCGATGACCATCATGCAAGCCGCCGCCATGCGCCCCGCCTTCATGGGCAATCCCAACATGGAGACCGACGACCTGCTGCGCATCCACCATGCCGTTCCCGCCCTCTGCATGAACGGCTATGGCAGCAAACCGCTCCAGTACAAACTTTGGGCCTTCACCGGTCAGGGCTTTGGCGGGAAGTTGCAGGTGGACTTCACCGAGAACGAGGAGCAATATATCACCCTCGGACGTTTCAACCCCATGGCAGACACGATGAGCGTGAAGCGCGGTGAGGTGCTCCGTTCGGAGTTTGATGCCGTCTACTGCTCACCTTATTATTATATAAAGATGAATGATGCCCGCGGGTTCATGCACCAACTGGCAGGATTCGGACATCATCAGGTGCTCATTTTTGGCGACTATGCCAAGATGCTGCATCAGATAGGCCAGGTGATGGGCTTCAGGGTGATGGAACATCAGTAAGATCTGCTGAGCAATTCATTCCACCGCCATGGTCTACCTCAACAATGCCGCCACCAGTTACCCCAAGCCCCCGTCGGTAGTGAAAGCCGTCACCGAGGCTTTGGAAACGATGCCATTGAGTGCCCTGCGCAGTTCGCTCGCTGCATCCGATGACATCATGGCTGCACTGCGGGAAGACCTCGCCACGCTGTTGCATGTGAGCCATCCCGACAGGATATTCTTCACCAGCGGAGCCACCGATGCCCTCAACCGCCTTATCGGCGGTCTGTCCTTCCGGCACGCCATCGTCACCACCGACAACCACAACAGCGTACTCCGCCCCATCGAAAATCTAAAAAATCTAGAGGATCTAGAAAATCTAGAATATCTAGATCATCTAGATCCTCTAGATCCTCCAGATAGCCCCTCTGGGCTGCTCATCCTCCCTCACTGCTCCAATGTCACGGGAGCCATCCATGATATCGCCGCCATCTGCCAAAAGGCCCATCAGCGCGGCATGCTGGTGCTGCTCGATGCCGCACAAAGTGCGGGATGTATCCCCATCCAAGCCGAGGAATGGGGGGTTGACATCATCGCCTTCACCGGGCACAAGGGCTTATTCGGGCCGCAAGGCACCGGGGGATTCTACATCCGTCCCGGTGTCAGCCTCCGCCCCATCCTATTCGGCGGCACCGGGCGAGACAGCAGCATCATCCGATACAAAGACGATGACTGGGAATACGAGGTAGGCACCCCCAACATTCCCGGTCTCGCCGGTCTCAAAGCAGGTGTGGAATATGTGCTGCAAGTGGGAGTGGAAACCATCTTTGGTCAACTGCAACAGCAGACAAAATGGCTCATTACCCAACTGAAAGGCATCCCGAAGATAAGGTTTTACAACGGAGGCCATCATGGAGGAGGGCCACAAGGACCTGTCGTCAGTTTCAACATCAATGGACTGAAACCCGCCGACGTGGGATATATCCTGCAAAACGCCTACGGCATCACCACCAGGACCGGTCTGCACTGCGCTCCCCTCATCCACCAGCAACTTGGCACCGCCCCTTGGGGCACCGTGAGGGTAAGTCTGTCTTACCACACCACCCAGGGCGACCTGCGGGCACTGGTTGATGCCCTTCAAGATATCTGTCAAGGCCTATGAGAATCATCAGCATCACCCCCTCACCCGAACCCTGTGCCGAGGCAGGATGGCATGCCTCGCAATATCAACTTGACGGCATGGTGACCCGTGAACTCGTCATGTCACTCCGACCGTTGGGGAGTCTGCTGCTGATGGACAGTCTGCGCCAACCCTTTTTCAAGATAGAAAGCCATCACTACATGCTCAAGGGACTGCTTGGCAGCGACAGCATACGGGTCGCCGTACACCG
>CAMZHP010000218.1 GCA_947306845.1 uncultured Prevotellaceae bacterium | reverse complement strand
AATTAAAATGCATTTTAAAATTTCGGCAAAGTTACGATTTTTATCTGATTACAGCTTTCTTATTTCGGGAAAAAATGCTAATTTTGTATATTATTAAGGTATCTGAACACATCAAACCATCAAGTCTATGAAAAAAATCGTTGTTCTTACAGGTGCGGGCATGTCGGTGGAAAGTGGTCTGAAGACTTTCCGTGATGCCGACGGATTGTGGGAAAACTATCCCGTACAGGATGTTGCCACCCATGACGGATGGTTGCGCAATCCCACTTTGGTGACCAATTTTTATAACATGCTCCGCCGCAAATGTCTTGACACACAACCCAATGAGGGGCACCGTCTGGTGGCTCAGCTGGAGGATTACTATGATGTGACGGTAGTGACACAGAATGTGGACAATCTGCATGAGATGGCTGGCAGCAGCCATGTGGTGCATCTGCATGGCGAGCTGATGAAGGTATGCTCGAGCATCGATCCCTACGACCCGCGATATATCAAGACCCTCACCCGCGAGAATCCTGAGGTGGAGCCTGGAACGAAGGCGGGCGATGGCTCATTGCTCCGTCCGCACATTGTCTTTTTCCAGGAGGCCGTGCCCATGATAGAGGTGGCTGCAGATGAGTGCATGAAGGCAGACATCTTTATCATCATCGGTACGTCGTTGGTGGTCTATCCTGCAGCAGGACTGGTCAACTATGTGCCGGGGAAGGCTCCCATCTACCTGATAGACCCAGGTGATGTACGTGTGTCATCACCACGCCTTGAGCATATCAAGATGGGGGCTTCGGCTGGAATGCGTCAGCTCTTTGCCAAACTTGTGAAATAGTCGGAACTTTGAGGACTTTTGGAGAAGGCATGGGCTCATGGTCTATGCCTCTTTCTGCCTTGTTCCCATACGGGCTTCCACCACATTCACCACATAGTCGCCGAGTTTCTCACACTCGGAGATCAGGTCCATATAGATGGTGCCCACAGCATAGGTGTACTCGTGGTTGTTGATGTCGATGATGTTCTGCGACTTCAGCTGGTTGCGGTAGTTGTTGATCTCGTTCTCGATGTTGAATGAGCGGTTGACATCGAATGACTCCTTACGGCCCTTCATGAGCACGTTCATCTGCGAGAGTGCATTGTTGGTGAGTTCCATCATCTGGTGCATGTGCTCATACTGCTTGTCGGTGAAGTGGTCTTGCTTGGCTTGCACCTTGCGGTTGATGGTGCGTGCCATGTTGTAGCAGGAGTCGCCGATGCTCTCCAGTTCGGAGATCTCACGCAGCATGGCCCGTATTTTCGCTTTGGTGTCATCGCTCAGATGTGCGTCGGACACCTGGTTGAGGTATTTCGCGATTTCAAATTCCATGTTGTCGGAGATGCCCTCGTATTTCTCGATGCGTTTGAAGAGCAGTGTGAACTTTTTCTCATCCTTCTCGTTGAGCAACACTCTCACCATGCCGAACATGCGTTCCATGCGCTCAGAGAACTGCCGAATCTCTTTTTGTGCCTCAAGCACGGAGAGTTCGGGCGTCTTCATGATGCCCGAGGTGATGAAGTGCAGTCGGAAGTCTTCCTCCTCGTCCACCTTCTTGGGTTTGATGACCCAGCAGACGAAGCGCTCGATGTATCTCACAAACCAAATGAGCAGCAGTGTGTTGATGACGTTGAACAGGGTGTGGAAAGTGGCGAGCACGACGGATGTCTTGGCGGCAAAGCCAGGGGTATTGGCATCCATGGTGCGGTCAAATCCGACGAAATGACATACCATATTGACAAAAGGCTGCAGGAGGATGAGGGCCCAGGTGACACCCAATACGTTGATGGACAGGTGTGAGAAGGCAGCCCGCCGCGCTGGGGTGTTGGCACTTGCCGACACGATGTTGGAGGTGATGGTGGTGCCAATGTTCCCGCCCAGCACAAGTATGATGCCTTGGTCGATGTGCAACATGCCGGTGGCGCAGAGTATCATGGTGATGGCCATGATGGGTGCTGACGACTGCATGCAAAGGGTGAGCACGATGCCGGTGAAAAGAAAGAACAGGGATGTCCACAAACCGGGCTCGCTGAATTTGGCGAAGAAGCTGCTGATTATTTGTCTTGTCTCGGGGTCGTCCACCATATCGAAGCCCGTAACCTTGAGAGTGCCCAGCCCGAGGAAGAGAAAAGCCACGCCAAAGAGGAAGTCGCCGATGATTTTCCGCTTCTTCATGTAGATGAGGATGATGCCGAGGAAGAAGGCGGGGTAAGCGAAACTGTAGATGTCGAAGGATAACACGAGTGCCATGATCCATGCCGTCACCGTCGTGCCGATGTGTGCGCCCATGATGACGCTGATAGCTTGCATGAGGGTGAGCAGGCCGGCGTTGACGAAAGAAACGGTCATGAGCGTGGTGGCGGTGGAGCTCTGCACGGCGGCGGTGACGAACATTCCTGTGAGCGCACCCGTGAAGCGGTTCGTCGTCATGGCACCGAGTATATGACGGAGTTGTGGACCGGCCAATTTCTGCAAGCTGTCGCTCATGGATTTCATGCCATACATGAGGAGGGCGAGGGAGCCGAGACACTTGAAAATAACCCAAATAGACATAAATATTTTAAATAAATGTGGCAGAAGGATGCAGAATCGGTTTTTTTTACTATTTTTACACGCTCAAAACCCTAAACGATCCTATCATGAGAGAAATCATTAAAATTCGTTGCAAAAATAATAAAAAAGTGCAAGAATTCCCAATTGGGAGTTCACTTTCTGAGATTTTTTCCGGGCTGGCGTTGCCCATGCCCCATGGGCCTATAGTGGCGAAGGTCAACAACCGAGTCTCCGGTCTTGGCATGCGTCTTTACCACAATGCTGATGTGGAATACCTTGACCTGACGACATCGTCGGGCAGCCGCACTTACACCCGCACTCTCTTCTTCGTCCTGTGCAAGGCGGTGCATGACATTTTTCCGCAGGGCAGTGTGGTCATCGACATCCCGGTGTCGAATGGCTATTATTGTGACTTGCATATCGGGCGTGCGGTGACGACAGCCGATGTGGACGCGGTGAGAACAAGGATGCAGCAAATTATCGATGCCGACCTTCCCATTCGCCGGCATGAGTGCACCACAGATGAAGCTATACGGGTGTTTGAAGAGCGCGGCACCAGTTCGAAGGTGAAGTTGCTGAAGTCCACCGGCGATATTTACACGGTCTATTATGACCTTGACGGCTATGCCGACTATTACTACGGTGCATTGCTCACCCACACCGGCGGACTGCATCTCTTCGGTCTGGAGCCCTATTTTGAGGGAATGCTGCTCCGCATCCCGTCGTTGGACAATCCCGATGTTCTGGGCGAGATGGTGAAACAGGACAAGATGTTCGGTATCTTCCTAGAGCATCACCGTTGGCAGAACATCCTCGGTATCAGTACGGTGGGTGATTTCAACGATATTGTCGCGAGAGGTGGGACACCATTGCTCATCAATGTGTCGGAGGCACTGCAGGAGAAGAAGATAGCACATATCGCAGAGGAGATTGCCAACCGCAAGGGGGTCAGGATTGTACTCATCGCCGGGCCCTCATCGAGTGGAAAGACCACCACTTGCAAGAGAATCTCCATTCAGTTGGTATGCAATGGACTGAAGCCTGTGATGATGTCGCTCGATGACTATTTCGTTGATCGTGAGGATACACCACGCGACGCGAAGGGTGACTATGACTTCGAGCACCTTCATGCCCTCAATATCCCATTGCTCAATGAGCAACTGATGGCACTTCTGCGTGGTGAGGAGGTGGAACTGCCTAAGTACAACTTCCAAAAAGGGCGCAGCGAGCGCAGTGGCAAACTTCTAAAAATGGGTCCCAGTGACATCCTGGTCATTGAGGGCATCCACGCGCTCAACCCCGAACTGACAGCGCAGATTCCCGAGGAACAGAAATTCAGGGTCTATGCCTCGGCGCTCACCACCATCTTGCTCGATCACCACAACTATATCCCCACAACCGACAACCGTCTGCTGCGGCGTATTGTGAGAGATGACAAATATCGTGGAGTGACTGCTCAGGAAACCATCCGCCGGTGGCCTTCTGTGCGCGCTGGTGAGCAGAAATGGATATTCCCTTTCCAGGAGAATGCTGATGAGATGTTCAACACGGCGATGATCTATGAACTGGCGGTCATCAAGCAGCAGGCTCTGCAGTTGCTGGAGCGTGTGCCTCAGAAAGCGGATGAATACTCCGAAGCATACAGGCTGTGCAAGTTCCTTCGCTATTTTGCTGACATAGAGGAGCAAAGCCTTCCTTTCACCTCTCTTCTCCGCGAGTTCCTCGGTGGCAGTTCATTCCGGTATTGAAAAATAGCATTTCTCCCGAATGAGTGAAAGGGAAAATCCACCTTTCGCTCATTCGGGAGATATCAATTTTCAATCTTCAATTTTCAATTTTCAATCTTCAAAACCAATTTGTCCACTTGGAAGTTAATCCTTCCTGGTTCATACATCCACGTCTGAGCTGCCTCATCCCAGTGGCAGAGATCTGAGCGGCGCACAGGGACGACCACAGATTTTTGTTCTCCTGCTTTCAGTGCCACCCGTTTGAAGCCTTTGAGCTCTCTGCTGGGACGCTCGATGTGCGACAAAGGGCGTGACACATACACCTGTGCCACTTCCTCTGCATCGATGTCTGATGTGTTGGTGAGCGTGAAGCACACATCGTATCCCTCTGCCGTATGGCGAACGTTCAGATTGCTGTATTCAAACTTCGCGTATGAAAGACCGTAGCCGAAGGGATAGGCGACGGGCACGTCCTTGCATTCATACCACCGATAGCCCACCATCTCCTCTTCTGAGTAGTTGGCGATGAGCTGTTGTCTGCGGTCATTGCTTTGGTTGTTGACCAATCCCACGAAAATGTCGCCTTGGCTGTTGTTTTTCATTTCCTGCGGGTAAGTGTTCAGGGCGTATGCTGGCACGTCCTCCAGTTTTTGAGGCCATGTCATGGGCAGTTTGCCCGACGGCGATACTTTGCCCGTGAGGATTTCTGCCAGTGCCTGACCGCCCATCGAACCGTTGAACCATGATGCCACCAATGCACCGGAAACCTCGCTTACCGTCGTCACATCCACCGGACCGCCCGAGACGATGATGGTGACCATTCGCTTGTTGGCTTTGGCCAGCGCTTTGGCCAGCTCGTCTTGTCCAGATGGCAATGTGATGCTCTTGCGGTCGGAACCCTCCGTCTCCACCTCGCGGTTGTCGCCAGCGAAGAAGAGCACCAAGTCAGCGCGCTTGGCAGCTTTCACCGCCTCTGCCATGAGTTTCTTGTCTGCATCCTGCACTGGATTCATCCTCTTATTGCGGCTGTCGCGGTCAAAACTCTTGTAGCCCGGCACGTAGGTCAGTTTCACCTGATTACCCAATAGCTGTTGCAACCCTTCGAGGGGGGTGATTTCGCAGCGTGTCTTCACACCGGCTCCCACGCCGCCTAAAGCCATCTTAGTGATGGCATTCTCGCCGATAACGGCGATTTTCCTAATCCGTTTGGTGTCGATGGGCAGCAGCTCCTCGTTCTTGAGCAGTACGATGGAGCGCCGTGCCACATTCAGGGCGATGTCCATCTCCTCTTTGTTGCCCACCGGCAGTCGGTTGGCTTCCCCCTTGGCGATAGGCTTTACCGTCAGCCTCACCCTAAGAATCTCCCTGACACGCTGGTCGATGACCTCCTCGCTCACCTTGCCAGCTTTCACGGAGTCAAGCAATGCCTTGCCCATGAACCGGCTGCCCGGCATCTCCACGTTCATACCCGATGTCACTGCATCGACGGTGGAATGCACACCGCCCCAGTCGCTGATGACCATGCCTGGAAAACCCCACTGCTGGCGCAGGATGGTGTTGAGCAGTTCCTCGTTCTCCGAGCACCACCGTCCATT
>CAMZHP010000217.1 GCA_947306845.1 uncultured Prevotellaceae bacterium | reverse complement strand
GACAGCCGCATCTACACCATCGGCGGGAAGAAGGTAAAAGACAACAGTTTCCTCCCTTCCGGTATCTATATCGTCAACGGAAAGAAAGTCATTCGCTAAATCTTCTCCACTTTAAGCGTCTGGTCGCAATAGTCGATGACGGCAGGGCGGTGGGTGATGAAAATGACGGTCTTGTCTTGTTTCTCAAGGATGTTTTTAAGAAGATCACGCTCCGTGTCGGGATCAAGGGCGCTGGTGGCCTCATCGAAGAGCATGATGGAGCGGTCGCGCAGCAATGCCCTTGCGATGGCGATGCGCTGCGCCTGTCCCTCACTGAGACCGCCGCCAGACTCTGAGCAAATGGTATCGAGCCCGCTGGGCAGGTCGAGTACAAACCCGGCGCAGCTGGTCAGCAGCGCTTCTTTCATCTCCTCGTCGGTGGCATCAAGCTTTCCGAGACGCAAGTTGTCACGAATGGTGCCGCTGAGCAAGGTATTACCCTGAGGCACATAGACAAAGTTGCAGCGCATCAGGGGCGACAAGACCTTCTCGTCATGGTCGTTGTAAATCATCACTTTGCCCCCCTGTGGCTGCATCAGTGCCAGAATCATCCTCACAAGGGTGGTCTTTCCGGCCCCCGTCTCACCAAGAATGGCCGTACAACTGCCCGGACGGAAGTCGAAGGAAAGGTCATCAATCACGTTGCCCCCCTCTTCGTATGCATAGGTGACATGCTCAAGGCGCACTCCACACGGACCTTTCACATAGACAGGCTTTCCCTGCTCCTCCAGCGGGTTCTCCTCCAGCTCCATCAGTCGCTCGGCAGCCGTGAATACATAGACGAACTGCGGCACCAGGTGGGTGAGGTTCTTGGCTGGTCCTTGAACACGGTTGACTAGCTGCAGGAAAGCAGTCATGCCACCGAAGGTGAGGGTGTGGTTCATCAAGCGGAGAGCACTCCAGAGGAAAGCGATGAGATAACCCAGTGAGAATCCGAAATTGAGGATGAAGTTGGCAATGACCGAGAACCACGTGCGCTTCACCACATTCTGCCGAAGTTCGCTTTGTGTATTCTCCAGTTTGTCGACCATCGCGCTGTCGCTCTCCATAATTTTGATGAGCATACGGTTCTGAATAGTCTCTGTGAGCACGCTCTGCACCTTGGAATCCGACTGCCGCACATCCTTGGATAGTTCACGCATTTTCTTCATGTAGATTCTGCTAAGAATCGCCACGACAGGTATCATGAAGACGATGATGAGCGCGAGGGTGTGGTCAAGCAAGTATAAGTAGATGAACGAGCCCAGGAAGAGCGTGGTGGTGGACACTGTATTGGGCAATGTCTCCGTGAGGAAGGTGATGACCTGCCCCACATCCGTCTGCAGACGGTTGATGACATCGCCGCTGTGGCGTTTTTCCTTGCTCTGCCACTCCGAGCGCAGGATACGGTCGAGTAACCGCTGCTGCATCCTGTTGCGTGCCAGCACACCGAGGATGTTGCGTATCCACACACTGCTGATATTCAGTCCGAAATTGGTGAGCGTGAGCAGCGCCATGATGAGCACGCCGATATAGATGTTTCCCTCCTTAGCGCCCGCAGCGATATCAATGGCATTCTGTATCGCCCACACCGCCGACAGGCTCACCACCACCTCCAGCAGTCCAATCATGGCATTGAGGAAAGCTTGGAGCCGGTTGCCCTTCCAAGCATCCCAAAGCCACGCCAGAATCTGGCGTGAGGAGTACTTGTTTTCCGCTGTGGTGAAATATTTCTTTAGTTTTTCAAACATGCTACTAACGGGTATCTGCGCCCCACATCATTTTCTCCCTCAGGGTGTGGAAGTATTTCTGGCTATGGCGCTTGATGATTTTCACTTTGTAGGGAGCCTTGCGGATGGTGAGAATGGTCTCCTCGCTGCATTTCTCAGACCTGCCGTCAATGGCTACGAGGAAATTATGGCTTCTGCTCTCCACGCTGATGCGGATGACTGAATCATCTGGGATGACAATCGGCCGGATATTGAGGCTATGGGGCGCCACAGGCGACAGGCACAGCACTCCTGATTTCGGAGCGATAATAGGTCCGCCATTGGAGAGAGAATAGGCGGTGCTGCCCGTCGGAGTCGACACAATCAGCCCGTCGGCCTGATAGGTCACCAGATGCTCACCATTGATCGTGGTGCGTATGCTGATCATCGAGGCATTGTCGCGCTTGAGCACGGCGATGTCATTGAGCGCACAGGGACACCCCTCGAGAGTGGTCTCACCCTCCGTTTCCACTTTAATGAGCGCATGCTCCTCTAATTTATAGTCACCTTGATAGAGAGCGGCGATGGAGGTTTCGATCTCACCCGGCCCCACATCAGCCAGGAAACCCAGTCGGCCCATGTTGATGCCCATGATGGGGCAGTTCTTGTCGCCCACACGACTGGCTGCCCTGAGGAAAGTGCCGTCGCCACCCATGGAGATGACAAAATCAGCATCAAACATACCATCGTCGAACACGCCGTTGGCACCGACTTCCAGATGGAGGTCATCGGTCAGGTACCGATAGAACTCACGGTCAATAAAAACTTCGGCCTTCCGCTCCGACAGCAGCGAAAGCACCTTTTGGATGGAGGCCGACTTCCTGGCCTGGTAGATATTTCCAAAAATGGCAAATCTCAGTTTCTTGGACGGCATCTTCAGATGGTTTGAATGGTTTGTTTGCATGCGGACTCCCGCTACGGACTTGCAAAAATATAGTTTTTTGGGGAGAAATGCGCATGATAAGCACAAAAATGCATTTTTTTGACTAATTTTGCAAAACAAAATATAGGAATTAAGGATTAAGAATTAAGAATTAGGAATTATGATTACTACTGCGAAAGTTGGCGGTGATCATGCATGGACGCGATGTATCACGTCCATAACGACATGCGAATCACATGTCTAAACTCCTAAACTCCCAAACTCCTAAACTCCTAAACTCCCAAACTCCTAAACTAAAAAAACTCAATAACTCAAAAAATAAAAAACCATGTCAAAAATTTATGAGTTTCTGGCCAATGGCTTCGAAGAGATAGAAGCACTGGCTCCAGTGGACATTCTCCGCCGTGGCGGACAGGAAGTAGTGACAGTGAGTGTGACAGGCAACCGCTTGGTGGAGTCTTCGCATGGTGTCACCGTCATGGCCGACATGCTCTTTGAAGATGCCAACCTCAGTGACGCCGACGTGCTCCTCCTTCCGGGAGGCATGCCTGGGTCGGCCAACCTCAACCAGCACGAGGGGGTCAGACAGGCCCTGCTCGCCCATCATGACAAGGGGCGCCTCATCGGTGCCATCTGCGCCGCTCCAATGGTGCTCGGCGGTCTCGGCCTGCTGAGGGGCAAGCGTGCCACCTGCTCTCCTGGTTTCGAGGTCTATCTCGATGGAGCCGAATACACCCATGAACTGTGCACCGTCGACGGGAACATTATCACCGGAGAGGGACCAGCCGCCTCATTTCCCTATGCCTATCAATTGCTCTCCATGCTGACCGGTGATGAAGAAGGCACCCGGCTCATGCAGCACAAGATGCAGTTTCTGCACCTCATCGGGGAGGAATAGATTGTAGGAGTTTAGGAGAGTAGGAGTGTAGGAGTGTAGGAGAGTAGACGTATAATGGATATTCTGGGCCAGGACATCATGTACGCCCCCGGTGTGGGACCCAAGCGCAAAGAGATGCTGAGCAAGGAGCTCGGCATCGAGACGTTTGGGCAACTACTGGAACACTATCCCTACAAATACATCGACCGGCGGCATGTCTACCGTATCAGCGAACTGATGGAGAGCATGTCGTTCGTGCAGGTGAAGGGCCACATCCTCAGTTTTGAGACTTTCGACACTGGGAAGCGCAACAAACGCCTCGTGGCGCATTTCAGCGACGGTCATGGGGTGATGGATCTCGTGTGGTTCTCCAAAGCTCAGTATATCATTAACAACTACTCCATAGGCAAGGAATACATTGTTTTCGGACGCCCTACGGTCTATGGTGGCCGTTTTCAGATCTCCCATCCAGAAATCGACGATGCCGCTACCGTGCAGCTCTCCGCGATGGGGATGCAACCCCATTACCACACCACAGAGCGCATGAAAAAAGCGGGGTTCTCCTCCCGCGCCATCGAGCGTATCGTCAAGGGCATCCTCGGCCGTCTGTCCCAACCCCTATCAGAGACACTACCTCCCTTCATCACCGGTCCCCTGCACCTCATCTCACGCGATGAGGCCTTCCGCTGCATCCACAATCCACAGGATGCCCCCCAACTTGACCGCGCCAAACTGCGGCTGAAATTTGAGGAGCTCTTCTATGTGCAACTCAACATCCTGCGCTATGCCAGCGACCAACGAAGACACTACAGAGGTTATGTGCTCAAACATGTAGGGGCACATTTCAACGGCTTCTATCACAACCATCTGCCATTCCTCCTTACCGAGGCACAGAAAAGGGTCATCCGCGAGATACATGCCGACATGAAGAGCGGGCGTCAGATGAACCGCTTATTGCAGGGTGATGTGGGGTCGGGCAAGACCCTTGTGGCACTCATGTCGATGCTCATCGCTCTCGACAATGGCTATCAGGCCTGCATCATGGCACCTACCGAAATCCTCGCTGAGCAGCACCTCGCCACCATCCGTGGATTCCTCAAGGGGATGGACGGTATCCGCGTGGAACTGCTCACAGGCATCGTCAAAGGCAAGCAGCGGCAGGAAGTGCTGGAGGGACTGGCAGACGGCAGCGTGCATATCCTGGTGGGCACCCATGCCATCATCGAGAACACCGTGCAGTTTTTCCGCCTCGGCCTCGCTGTCATCGACGAGCAGCATCGGTTTGGTGTGGCACAGCGCGCCCAACTGTGGAGCAAGAGCCACAACCCGCCTCATGTGCTGGTGATGACTGCCACACCCATCCCCCGCACCCTCGCCATGACCATCTACGGCGACCTCGACGTAAGCGTCATCGACGAACTGCCTCCGGGACGCAAGCCAGTCTATACACAACATAAATACGATGACCAACTGACCAGTCTCTACCAGGGCATCCGCCGGCAGATACAGGCTGGCCGACAGGTGTACATCGTCTATCCACTCATCAAGGAAAGCGAGCGCATCGACCTGCGCAACCTGGAGGAAGGATTCGCCACCATGAAACAGGTGTTTGCCGAATACCGCCTGAGCAAGGTTCACGGACAGATGAAGCCCAAAGAGAAGGAGGAGGAGATGGAGCGCTTCGTCAGAGGCGAGACACAGATCCTTGTCGCCACGACAGTCATCGAGGTGGGCGTCAACGTGCCCAATGCCTCTGTGATGGTGATCCTCGACGCCCAGCGTTTCGGTCTCTCGCAGTTGCACCAACTGCGAGGACGTGTGGGCCGTGGCGCGGAACAGTCGTTCTGCATCCTCGTCACCACCCGCAAACTCACTAAAGTTACAGCCCGACGCATCGACATCATGTGCTCCACCAACGATGGGTTTGAGATTGCCGAAGCCGACCTCAAGTTACGCGGTCCCGGTGACCTGGAGGGCACGCAGCAGAGTGGCATGGCTTTCGACCTGAAAATAGCTGATATCGCACGCGACGGACAGATTGTGCAGATGGCACGCGACGAGGCTCAGCGCATCATTGATGCTGATCCCACCTGTGAACATCCCGACAATGCCATGCTGTGGCAGCGGCTCGCTGCCCTACGCCACACCAACATCAACTGGGGGGTGATATCGTGAATAAAATTGAAGATTGAAAATTGAAGATTGAAAATTAGGAATTAAGGATCAGGAATTAAGGATTATGATTACTCCATCAATAATGGAGGTGCGACTGATAGGGACGCGATGTCGCGCCAACCACGCCAAACAAATCATATGTCTAAACTCCTAAACTCCCAAACTCCTAAACTCCCA
>CAMZHP010000216.1 GCA_947306845.1 uncultured Prevotellaceae bacterium | reverse complement strand
TGAATGAACACGGCATCGCTGCCATTGGTTTGCGCTATCATTTGAATAAAGCACCAATGCCCCAAGGAATGAAGATGCCTCCGATGGTGGACGTGACACATCCTGAAGCGTTTCCACAGGCTGATGCCAATCCGATGCACAATGAAAGTGGCGACTCCATCATCCGGCTTGCCGCAATGGATGCCAAGGCGGCTATACGCATGGTGAGAGAACATGCAGACGAATGGCATATCGATAAAGACAAGATTGGCTATCTTGGATTCTCTGCCGGCGGCGGTGTGGCCATCGCTGCCACGATTTCGGCCAACAGCATGGAGCGCCCAGATTTCCTATGCACGAATTTCGGCCCCTCGCTGATGCCTGTCACAGTTCCCAAGGATGCCCCTCCCCTACTGATTATGACCCGAGCCGACCACCCCAATGTGGCAGCTGGCCTCGTGGCCCTGTTTATGGAGTGGAAGAAAGCTGGCGCTCATGCAGAACTGCATATTTATGGCGATGGCAAAGGCCCATACGAACTGATGCCCCAAACAGGCGAGACCACGACAGAGACCTGGAGCAGCCAAATGATTCAGTGGTTGAAAGCCAATGGATTCATCAACAATAAATAACAAGACAAGATATGAAACACCGGGGGCACAAAGACTAACTGTACAAAGCCATCCATAAAAGCCGCAATTGTTCATTCAAGAAGGAAAAGCAGTATTATTTCCCTAAGAATTTAGTATCCAAATAGGCTTGGAAGGCATCCTTGTACATATCGCCGATAGGGAGATAGGTGTCTGCATCCATGATGACGCGGTTCTTGTTCACCTCCTGTATCTTGTCGAGGTTGATGATATAGGAGCGGTGGATGCGCATAAAGTAGTCAGGTAGCCTTTCCTCCATCTTCTTCATTGACAGCAGGGTAATGATGGGCTTTTGCTGGTTTTCGAGCCACAATTTCAGATACTCACTCATAGCCTCTACATAGCGGATGTCGGGGATGCTGACCTTAACAATGCGGTAGTCGGTTTTGAGAAAGAGAACATCGGGGTTGTTGGGAGAGATGGGAGCAACAGGATTGGCAGACGCCTCATCAAGACGTTCCCTCAACCTGTTCGCCGCCCTCTGGAAATCCTGGAGGCCGAAGGGCTTCAGCAAGTAGTCGACGGCATTGACTCGGAAACCCTCAACGGCATACTCCGAGTAGGCGGTAGTGAAGACGATGAGAGGCGGGACGGTGAGCGACTTCACAAAGTCCATGCCATTGAGGTCAGGCATGTTGATGTCGCAGAAGATGGCATCCACCGTGTCGTTTTCCAAGTATGCGCGGGCTTCCACCGCACTTTGGCACTGTGCAGCGAGTTCGAGAAACGGCACCTTGCTGATATAGGCAACAAGTTGTTGCAGTGCCAAAGGCTCATCATCAATGGCGAGACAGCGTATCATAATAATGGGATATTTAGTTCAACAGTGTATATATCGGTTTCATTGAGTATGCGAAGCGTATAGTTGTCCTTATACATCAGATCGAGGCGCTTGCGTACATTAGCGAGCCCCACACCCCCTTTAGACTCATCAGCTGTAGGCTTGCCAGCTTTGGAGTTGACACATGAAAAACAGAGTCTTTCATCCACCACCGAGACTTTTATCTTGATGAACGACTCATGCTGATAACTGACACCATGCTTAAACGCATTCTCGATGAAGGTAATGAGCACCAACGGAGGAACCTGGCGTTCCGGGGCTTCCTTCGGCAGATCGACAGTGATGCGCACCTTGTCGGAATAACGCAACTGCATCAGTGCGACATAGTGTCGGATGAAGTCAAGTTCCCTTGAGAGTGGTACGCCCTTCTTGTTGCCCTCATAAAGCACGAAGCGCATCATCTTCGACAATTCCAGTATGGTGTCTTTCGCCTTCTCTGGGTCGATGTCGACGAGCGCGTGAATATTATTGAGTGTGTTCATGAAGAAATGCGGATTGATCTGATATCGCAGGTATTCCAACTGCTGTTCCAAGTTCTGGCGCTCCAGCTTAGCCAGCCGTCTGCGGTCGTCGCGCCCACGGAAATAACCCTTGATGCCGAGATTGGCTCCAAACATCAATAGGAGCACCACGATGGCAAGAAGTTCATGCTCAGCTACGATGGGAGGAGGCATATGGTGACGTATCATATGAGGAGGTTTCCCATCTGGTTTCGGAGGACGTTTGTCATCGAACCTCTTCGGAGGTACATGTCTGCCGAAATGTTCCATATGGGGCGGTCCGGAACCTCTATGATTCCAATCCCTGGGCTTGTTGTTGCACTGGAAGACAATGAATACCGACAGCAATACAGCCATGATGGAGAAATAAGCCACACGCTTACGCTTGTAAACCAACAATGGTGCCAAAAGGAAATTGTGCACGAGGAAAAGCAGCAGATAAACCGCAAACTTACGCCAGACGACAAGCACCTCTTTCCAATCAAAAATGACATTCTCGTCACTGATGGTGCGGACATACAAACTCAGGAGTGGGACTGCGAAAAGCAGCCCCCACACCACCAAGTAAATGATGTTCTCCTGTCGTGATTGCTTCATCCAGTATCTTAGTTTCATATAAAATAACGTAAGAATCAGGAAGAAATTGCATCAATGCCAGCCGCCGGGTCCCCATCCACCGCCGCCACTTCCCCCAGTATAGGATGAGAGGCTTACGGCCGAACCACCGCTGAAAGAGGCATTAGTAAAGCCAATACCATTGAAGATGCTGGTGCCGTTGCTGACTTTGACACCTGATTTCAATGTGGGCTGCGTGGCACCTGAGACAACGAGTGTGGAACCGCCGCTGGAAGGTGTCTGGAAAGCAAATGTCTCGTTACCGACAGTCAGGGCATACCATGTGTTCTTGCTCCAAGAGTTGGTGGAGTAGCACGACTGCGTGAGGCTGGAGCCTCTCTCCAACCCACCGATTGCCACGATGGTTCCTCCGGTGACATATAGTTGTTTCTGTTGCTCACTGTTGGCATCGACTGCTACCTCAGGGGATGAGGCACCGATGGCATACACCAGTCCACCCTTGATGTAACAGTTACCGTTGGCATCTATACCGTCATTGCCAGTAGAGCGTGCATAGACACAACCTCCGTTGATGGTCAGGTTACCCGAACCGCTAGATGTTTTATATGAGGCATTGATGGCATCGTCGGAGGCGACGACAGCCACCTGTCCGCCATTGATATCGATGGAGGTCTTGCTCTCGATGCCTTCACCGCCAGCGCCTGTGGTGTTGACGCTTACAACGGCATCGCCGCTGATGTTGACCGCACCGTCAATCTTGATACCTTTAGGTGATGACTTGTAGTTGCTGCTGTAACGGTCGAGTTGCTGCGAGGAGGGCACGGTCGATATGCTGCCGCTTGATGATGCTACAACGGCATTTCCCGTTGTCTTGACGGTCAGCATCCCTCCAGTGGTAGTGAAGCCTCCATCGCAATTGATGCCCTTTCCGCCAGCCCCCGTACTGGTCAGGTTCAGCGTTCCGCCGCTGATGATGGTGTTGCCGTCAACGTTGAGACAAGCCGATGCTGCAGTCTTTTTATTGTCGCTGTCCCATACTCCCCCACCTGTAGTCTTAACTATAATGTCGCCGCCACTGATTTTCACATCTCCCTCACTCTTGATTCCTTTGGCGGCAGAAGCTGTGATGGTAATATCAACGGTGCCATCCTCAATGTAGATATTGCCGGTGTCCTCGTCCTCATGGTCGGCAGTCTCACCTGTCGAAGTATCGCCGTCCAAGTCACACTGGATGCCGTCGTCACCCAAACCACTGAAGCTCAAGTTGCCGCTCTCCATAAGGAAATAGCCTGCACAATTGATACCGTCACCCACAGCGGTGGTTACATTGATAGTGGCGTTCTTCAGCGTCATATACTCACCGGTCTTGATGCCGTGCTTCACATTGCCCACGACATTCAACGTGCCTTTCTGCGCAAACTCGGCATGGCCCTTCACATAGAAACAGCCTTTCTGCGAACCTCCAGCTGCATCGGCCAACGTGTTGGTCGTACCTGAAGCCACTTTCACCTTGATGCGCTTTCCGTTTTGGATATGGATGGCTGCACCACTATACACGGGTGTCGTATTGGTCAGCACCAGACCGTTCAGTTCGATTGTCGCCTTGTAAGAGCCTGACATATAGAACTCTCCATCGGACGATGAACCGCTCAGCGTGTAGGTGATTTCATTGGCGAGATCATCGCTTTGAGCGATGGAAACATGTGCTCCACTGATGGTGGGTGTGATGTATTGTGCCACATTGCCCGCTACGGTGACAGCGACCGAATTGCCGTTGTAAACCACAGCGACAGCATTGTCGGTGACGATCGTATCATCCACCGTCATCGCATCAACCTCACTGAGTGTAAAAGTTTTGCCCATGATGGTCAGTGTCTGTCCGTCGGCATAAGTCATCATGTCTGTCTGTGAGGCAGGGAACAAATAGGTAATGCCACCAGTCTTGACGTTCAGCGTCTGCCCCGAGACTGCTATCGTCAGTACGAATGTCGTGAGGAATGCCAATATCTTTTTCATTTAACCAAAATTTTACGGGTTCTGTTTTTTGTTTTGATAATATACACACCTTTCCGCATCTGCTCTTTCTGGATTTGATGTCCCTGCATATCATAGATTTCGGCATCCTCATCGTCGAGCGAGGCTATTTCCTCGATTCCAGTTGTAGACTCATTGGATGTTGAGAAGTACATCCTCGAAAGGTCAGAAAGGGTAAAAGTCTGCGAACCAACCGTCAGCGTGTTTCCGCTGAAGGTCAGCGTCAGCGAAGACGTTGTGATGGAGACCTTTGTGCCGTCGGTCATCTCAAAAGTCAGGTATGTGTAAACATCCCCATTATTCTCTGTGAAGAGGTTATGCTTGGCCTGTACCGAAAGCGCTCCAGCCAAGGCCATTAATAAAAATGTTTTCTTCATCTTGTAATCTTATTATCTCTTAGATGCCGACAAAGATAACAAGGAAAGAAGCGACAGACCAATTTTAATCAACCAACGCCCCTATTTGTTCAACCAAAATGACCCGACTCTATTAGGCATAGTAACTCTCCACAAATTAAAATGACCATCAAACACCACATGGATTTCGTTTTATTCATTTCATAAGTTCTAGATGGTGGCTAAGTTATGAATAATTTCTGAGACTACCAAATGTTTTCAAATTATGTGAATATAAAAAGCCTTCAGAGGAAATAATTAGAAGGGTCTCTTCAATGGTGCACATGCTGAAGGAACTTGCATTATGGATAAATGGAAAAAAAAGAGAAAAAACCAATTGGATTTGCAAGGATTTTCATACCTTTACAACATCATTTTCAAACAGTCAAAATTTTGGACAAATATGATATATCAGATAATCAACCCTAACGAACAACTATGAACTTCCTTGAAGAAAAGATCCTAAGCGATGCCGTTATCAAACCTGGTAACATACTGAAGATTGACAATTTCCTGAATCATCAGATAGACATCGGCATCATGCGCCAAATTGCCATCGAACTAAAACGACGGTTTGGCGACTTAAAGGTAAACAAGATCCTTACCATCGAAGCCAGCGGCATTGCCATTGCCACGATGTTGGGCAATCTGTACGATGTTCCCGTGGTGTTCGCCAAAAAGAGCGAGACTGCCAACAGCACAGACAACAAGTACGTGTCGCAGGCTTATTCCTTCACTCACAAGCAAATGAACAAGGTGTTTGTATCCAAACCATATCTACACCCGACAGATTGCGTTCTGATAGTCGATGACTTCCTTGCTGAAGGACAGGCAGTACACGCGCTTATCGACCTGGTGCATCAGGCCGGCGGCGAGGTAGCTGGCATCGGCATCGCCGTGGAAAAAGGCCAGCAGGATGGTGGCAGACAATTGCGCGAGGAAGGCTACCGCTTGGAGTCAATCGCCATCATCGAGGAAATGAACTTCGAGGAACAGACCATCCGCTTCCAG
>CAMZHP010000215.1 GCA_947306845.1 uncultured Prevotellaceae bacterium | reverse complement strand
CTCACCTCTTACCACTCACCTCTAATCTTCTATTGAGGCATTTTTGCGATACACTCGGCAAGGCTTTCTTCCCAGTAAGGCACCTCAAGGCCAAAGGTCTGCTTGATCTTTGTCTTGTCGAGCACAGAGTAGTGCGGCCGGTTGGCTGGAGTGGGGTAGTCCTCGGTGTGGAGTGGACGCACATGGCATGTGCCGATGCCTGCCAGTCGGTGAATAGCCTTCGCAAAGTCGTACCAGCTGATGACACCTTCGTTCGAGAAGTGATAGACGCCGGGCACGATGCCCTTCTTGATGATGGCCATGATGGCAACAGCCAGGTCGCGTGCATAGGTGGGTGTTCCTATCTGGTCGAAGATGACACCCAGCTCGTCCTTTTCCTTTCCAAGCCGCATCATGGTCTTCACGAAGTTGTTGCCGAAGGTGGAGTAGAGCCATGCCGTGCGGATGATGACGGCTTTCTTGCAGAACTTCTGCACACCCAGTTCGCCGGCCAGTTTCGTAGAGCCATAGACACTGTCGGGACACGGTGTGTCTTCTTCCACATAGGGCGTATGCTTGGTTCCGTTGAACACATAATCGGTGGAAATCTGAATAATCCATCCGCCACGCTTCTCTACGGCAGCGGCCAGGTAGGCTGGGGCTACGGTGTTGAGCGTAGTGCAGAGCTCTTTGTCGCTCTCGGCCTTGTCGACCGCAGTGTAGGCGGCACAGTTCACGATGCCGTCAATCTTGTTCTGCGCCACGAATTGTTCTACAGCCAGAAGGTTGGTGATGTCGAGCTCTTCGACATCGGTGTTGAACCACTGGTGCTCGTTGTTCTCATTCTCAAGCAACTGCATCTCATTACCGAGCTGTCCGTTGCAACCTGTAATCAGTATGTTCATAGTTCGAGTTCTCCTGCTTTATCTTTGAAATAATAGTCGTTCAGCATTCCGATGAAGGTGGTGATTTCCTTGATGGCGTGTGTGGTGTCTGGACTGATGTCCTTCTTCTGCAACCGCAGCATCATGACGCCATAGAGGGCATCGAAACAGGTCTCCACCTCATTCTCCTCCTTTTTCTTTCCCTTGTTCCTGAGTTCTACGATGTAGGGCAGCACCCGGTAGTATTCGCTGTTGTAGAAAGGAAACTTGGTGCTGGCCAGCAACTGCGCGTTGAGTTCCACGAGTTGCATCATCACCACCTTGTTCACCTGCAGGTGTCCGCTTTCCCTACAGCCCTCCTGATTCATCATGCGCACCAGGTCGCCATACCAGTCGGTCATCTCTTCTTTCTGCTCGTCGTCATAGTCGAAGCGCTCAATGTATTCCTTGCGGATGCGACTCAGCGAACAGCCGTAGGCTCTTATGATGTCCTCCACCTGCCACATGTACAGCAGGTATTCGGCAATATTCTTCTTGCGTAATTCTTGTGATACAAACATATAATGGGTTATGACAGTATACAGATACTAATAATGAGGCAGCTTGTACAGGTTGAATACCGTTCCAAACAGTACGACCACCGAAAACAGAATGACGATGGACCCTATTACCTTATTTATAATAAGTATGCCGTTAACGTCGAAAATGGTACGCACCTTGTCCACCAGCCACGTCAGACCATACCACCAGAGCAAGGCACCGAAAGGAATACTGAGGAAACCGAGACACATCTCGATGGGGTGGTTGGGAATGACAAACGAGAACTGGGCATAGAGCGCCAGGAAAAGGAATATAATCAGTGGATTGGAGAACGTGACCAAAAAAGCGGTGATGCCATTGTGAATGAGAGACCCTTTCTGGTTGCCGCTTTTGTGCATGTTCTTCATGGGGTTGGAACGGTAGCAGAAAACACCGAATATCAGCAGGATGATACTGCCAAGAATCTGCAGGTAGAACTGGTTCTGGGCATCGTTGATCATATCCATCACAAACGACATTCCCAATACGGTGAAGAGTGCGTAGATCATGTCGCTGACCGCTGCACCGACACCCGTCACGAAACCATACCAGCGCCCTTTGTTCAGAGTTCGCTGGATGCAGAGGATTCCGATAGGCCCCATCGGCGCACTGGCAATGATGCCAATCAGAATGCCTTTCAGCACAAGGTTTACTATATCAATATGAAATGCAAATGGCATAGCGGATGCAAAGTTACGCATTTTTTTTGAATTACCTTGCTACCTTACGCTTTTTCTTCATCAGTGAGTAAAGATTTGACCGATTTGTTTGCGATTGTCAGATATATTTCCTACCTTTGCCACACGGAAAGATATTTAACTCAACTCTCGCAAGCATGCTTGCTACCACTCCCTCCCTGAGGGAGGGTGGGAGAGGGTCTCGAATACGAGAATTCAATATTTAATAACTAAAAACATATCATTATGAATGAACAGACAGAAATGAAACCGTATGTAATCGGTTTGGACCTAGGAGGAACAAACTCTGTGTTTGGCATCGTCGATGCACGTGGTGACATCAAGGCAACCACAGCCATCAAGACGCAGGGCTACGACAACGTGGAAGACTATGTGGACGCTTGCGTGGATGCACTTCAGGTCATCATCGACCAGGTGGGTGGCATTGAGAAAATCAAGGCAATGGGCATTGGCGCTCCCAACGGAAACTTCTACAACGGAACCATCGAGTTCGCTCCGAATCTCGCATGGGCTCACGATGGCGTGGTGCCTTTGGCCAAGCTCTTCAGCGAGCGTCTCAACAATATTCCCGTGGGACTGACCAACGACGCCAATGCTGCTGCTGTGGGCGAGATGATCTACGGTGTTGCGCGCGGCATGAAGAACTTCATCGTGCTCACACTGGGTACAGGTGTGGGCTCTGGCATCGTCATCAACGGTCAGCTGGTCTATGGAAGCGATGGCTTTGCCGGCGAACTGGGACACGTCATCATGCGTCGTGAAAACGGACGTACCTGCGGGTGCGGTCGTACGGGCTGTCTTGAGGCATACTGCTCCGCAACAGGCGTAGCACGTACTGCTCGCGAACTGTTGGCCACCACGCAGGAGCCGTCGCTGCTCCGTGAGATGGATCCCGAGAAAATCACCTCTCTCGATGTGTCCATAGCAGCAGGCAAGGGCGACAAGCTGGCGAAGGAAATCTACGAATTCACCGGGGAAATGCTGGGTGAGGCCTGTGCCGACATGGCAGCCTTCTCAAGCCCCGAGGCCTTCATCTTCTTCGGCGGAATGACCAAGGCTGGCGATCTCATCATGGACCCCATCAAGAGAAGCTACGACAAGCACGTGATGAAGATTTTCCGTGGCAAGGCGAAGTTCCTCGTAAGTGGACTCGATGGCGCCAGCGCTGCAGTTCTCGGAGCATCGGCCATCGGCTGGGAACTGTAATTGAGAGGTGAGAAGCCCCCCAAGCCCCCGAGGGGGATGTCCAAGTGAGAGATGAGAGAAAAGGTCGCAGGCTAGAATAATGTATAATAAGTAGCGGAGGAAGTATTCTCTCACCTCTAACCTCTCACCTCTTACCTCTCACTTATCACTTAAAACATCCCCCTCGGGGGCTTGGGGGGCTTTTCACTTATCACTTATCTCCTCTCCCTTCACAAAAAAACTCCTTTTTATTTTGTAGTACCACTTTTTTGGCTTATCTTTGCGCCCTATGAATCAAGTTGAAGACATTCAGAACGCCGTGAAGGTGCTCAAAGAAGGTGGAGTGATACTATATCCCACTGATACGGTATGGGGCATTGGCTGTGATGCGACCAATGCCGAAGCAGTGGCTAAGGTGTATAGAATCAAGCAGCGCGATGACTCCAAGGCGATGATATGCCTCGTTGACAGTGATGTGCGCCTGCAACGCTATGTGCGCAATGTGCCGGAAGTGGCGTGGAACCTCATGGAACTCGCTACAAGGCCCACAACCGTCATCCTCGACGATGCCGTGAATCTGGCACCTAACTTGATTGCCGAGGATGGCAGCGTGGCCATGCGAATCACCAAGGAGCCTTTCTCCAAGGAACTGTGCTATCGGTTCCAGAAACCACTTGTGTCAACAAGTGCCAACATCAGCGGTATGCCCGCAGCACAAAACTATCGCGACATCGCTCCGGAGTTGTTAGAGGCCGTCGACTACGTTTGCTTCTCACGACGACAAGAGCACAAGCCCCACACACCGTCGAGCATCATCAAGCTTACTCGCGACGGCATCGTTACCATCATCAGGTCCTGAAAACCTCGGTTTCATCGATGAAAGAAGACTTAGGCATAGAACGCAAGACCCCCATGCAACGCTTCCTGCAATGGCGCGAACAGCACATCACCGACAAGCAGTTCACGCTCTTGCTCAGTTTTGTCGTGGGCTTTCTTGCCGCTGTTGCAGCCTTCGTGCTTCACTGGATCATCCGTCAGATACAGATTCTTCTCACCGCAGGCTTCGACCACACCAGCATCAACTGGCTTTTTCTCGTCTATCCCATCATCGGCATCTACCTGACGTCGCTCTTCGTGCGCCACATCGTCAAGGACAATATCTCGCACGGCATCACCCGTATCCTCTATGCCATCTCACGAAAGCAGAGCCGCATCAAGCAGCACAACTGCTGGAGCTCGGTCATCGCATCGGCCATCACCATCGGTTTTGGAGGTAGCGTGGGAGCTGAGGCTCCAATTGTCTTGACAGGTTCGGCCATCGGCAGCAACCTCGGCAAACTCTTCCATCTCGACAACCATAAGCTCATGGTGTTGGTGGGATGTGGCGCCTCTGCTGCCATCGCAGGCATCTTCAAGGCCCCCATCGCTGGTCTGGTGTTCACGCTCGAGGTGCTGATGATTGACCTCACCATGGCCTCATTGCTTCCCATTCTTGTGGCCAGCGTCACCGCGGTGTTGTTCAGCTATGTGTTCAGTGGGAGCGATTCCCTGTTCCATTCTGCTGCAATGGACCCCTGGACCATCGAACGCGTGCCCGCGTATATATTATTAGGTGTGTTTGGTGGCATTATCAGTCTCTACTTCATCCGTATGATGACGGCCTGCGAGGGATTGTTCTCTCGTTTTGGCAACAAGCCCTACGTGAAGCTCGCCTTTGGCGGCATCATGCTGAGTGCCTTGATATTCCTCTTCCCATCCCTCTATGGCGAAGGTTATTCCAGCATCAATGTTTTACTTGATGGAAAGACGGAAGCCGACTGGAACACCCTTTTGAACGGCTCGCTCTTCTACGGACACGGCGATTTACTCATCCCATACGTTGGCTTGGTGCTGCTGACCAAGGTGTTTGCCACCTCAGCAACAAACGGGGGAGGCGGATGCGGTGGTACGTTTGCACCGTCTCTCTTCCTCGGCGCCTTCGGAGGATTCCTTTTTGCGCGTGTGTGGAACCGTGAAGGCATCGGTGTATACATTCCCGAAAGCAATTTTGCTATGCTGGGTATGGCGGCAGTCATGGCGGGAGTGATGCACGCGCCACTCACTGGCATATTCCTCATTGCCGAACTGACGGGCGGCTATCAGCTGCTCATCCCTCTGATGATTGTCAGCATCTGCGCCTATCTCACCATCATCATCTTTGAGCCTCACAGCATCTATGGCATGCGACTGGCACGCGAAGGAAAGCTCATCACGCACCACACCGATCGCTCGGTGCTGACGCTGATGTCGCTGGAAAGTATAATAGACCGTCACTACATGGCTGTACATCCCGACATGGAACTGGGAACGCTCGTCCATGCCCTCAGTCGCAGTAAGTCCGACTTGCTGCCCGTTCTCGATGAGGCCGGAAACCTGTTGGGTGAAATCAATCTTACCAACCTGCGTCATATCGTCTTCCGTACAGAGCTTTATCACCATTTCACCGTGTCGCAGCTGATGGCTCAGCCGCCTGCAACGCTTGGTATGAATGACCCGATGGAGGAGGTCATGCATAAGTTTGATGACACCGACGCGCGCCGTCTTCCCGTCCTCGACACCAACGGTCGCCTTATCGGTTACATTTCTCGCACACACATGTACGCTCAGTACCGTCAGATGGTCGCCGACTTCTCAGCCGAGTAAGATAGC
>CAMZHP010000214.1 GCA_947306845.1 uncultured Prevotellaceae bacterium | reverse complement strand
GACAAGGACTTCAAGGTGAACATCGAGGTGAACCACGCTACTCTCGCTGGCCATACCTTCGAGCATGAGCTGGCTTGCGCTGTGGATGCTGGCATGCTGGGTTCTATCGATGCCAACCGTGGTGACGCTCAGAACGGCTGGGATACCGACCAGTTCCCCATCGACAACTTCGAACTCACACAGGCTATGCTGGAGATCATCCGCAATGGTGGTCTGGGCAACGGCGGCACCAACTTCGATGCCAAGATCCGTCGTAACTCCACCGACCTTGAGGACCTCTTCATCGCTCACATCAGCGGTATGGATGCCATGGCACGCGCTCTCGAGAACGCTGCCGCCATCCTGGAGGAGAGCGAGCTGCCCGCAATGAAGAAGGAGCGCTATGCCAGCTTCGACAGCGGCATCGGCAAGGACTTCGAGGAAGGCAAACTCACCCTCGAGCAGGCTTATGAGTATGGCAAGAAAGTAGAAGAGCCGAAGCAGATTTCTGGCAAGCAGGAGAAGTACGAGACCATCGTCGCCCTGTACTGCAAGTAATCGCTTTTCTTTAAAAAACGACAAGAGGGTATGCCCAGTGGCATACCCTCACTCATATGATTCGTTTGTTGTCTCCGTTCGACCAAAGCAATCTCCTCCAAGCAATAAAAGGAAATGGCTTTAACTTCTCAGCGAAGCGATAACTTCTTCACTACTTAACTACTTGCAAGTTGAGCAAATGCGAAACTTGAATTACAAAACAAATCGGATGCTAAGGAAATTGAGAGTTTTGAGAATGATGGCAGCTATGTTGCTCACATGGTGGGCGATGGCTGTCTCATGGGCGCAGCCTAAGTTCTCAAAGCCACATGGCCTCTATGATGTCGGAACTCTTACTGTCACGCTGTCCTCCGATGAGGAGGGAACAGAAATCCGCTATACCACTGATGGCAGTGAACCGACATCGCAGAGCCAACTCTACAAGCAAGCCCTGCGGCTGACCAAGACCACCATCCTCCGTGCGGTGGAGGTGAAAGACGGAGAAGTCGCGTCAGAGGTGAGTACAGCCTCCTACATTCTCATGAAGTCAGTGCTCAGTCAGCCGAACAATCCCGAAGGCTATCCCAAGGAGTGGGGGGACTATACTCAGATGAGGGGAACCGCAAAGGCCGATTATGAGATGGATCCGGAGATGACAGAGAATGCCACCCTCCGTCAGCATATCATTGAGGGAATGAAACAGTTGCCCATTCTGAGCATCGTGTCTGACAAGGATCATTTTTTCAGCCACGAGAACGACCCAGAGCGGGGCGGCATCTACATCTTCACCGGACCACCGGTGGGCGACGCCACAGGGCATGGCTGGACACGCCCAGCCAGTATCGAGCTGATGGGCGGACCCCAGCAGCACGACCTCAGCGTCAACTGCGGTATCCGTCTGCATGGGGGGCACGGACGACTGGCGGAGAAGAACCCCAAGCACTCTTTTAGGTTGGTCTTCAAGAAAGAGTATGGTCCTGCCACGCTGAAATACCCCGTATTCGGAGAAGATGAGCCGGCGCAGTTCGATCAGTTGGTGCTTCGTTGCCATTTCGGCAACTCATGGCAGCATTGGATGGAAGGCAACCGCGAGAAGGCGCAGTATTCCCGCGACGTGTGGGCGAGGCGCATGCAGCGCAAACTGGGACGCACCAGCGTCAATGGCCTCTATGTTCACCTCTTCCTCAACGGGATGTACTGGGGACTTTACAACATCGCTGAACGTGTGGACGACCAATTTGGCAAAAATCATCTGGGCGGCAAGAAAAGCGATTATGACGTGGTGAAGGTAGAGGAAGACGGTGGCAATCATCTGGAAGCCAGCGAGGGTGACCTGGAAGCATGGAACCTGATGGTGGAAACAGCTAACAATGCCTCTGATCCGTCATGCTACCAGCAGTTGGATTCTCTCCTCGACATCGATGCGATGATCGACTACATGCTGATCAATCAGTACGGGGGCAATACCGACTGGGACCATCACAACTGGTATGCCATTCGCCGGAAAGGAACCGACAGCCCGGGGTTCCAGTTCCTCTGTTGGGACACGGAAATCATCTTTGAAAACCCAGAGGAGAATATCCTCAACCTGAAGAACAAAGGCTATCCCTCAGGCCTTTTCCACAAACTGATGAAAAACGGGGATTTTGCATGGCGCTACCTGCAGCGCGCCCGCGAACTGCTCGCTGATGACGGCATGCTGGGTCCGCACCAGGTGGTGGAGGTTTGGGACAGTCTGTACCATACCATCTCCTCTGCGCTCTATGCCGAGTCTGCCCGATGGGGCGACTATCGCCGCGATGTGCATCCCTATACCACCAGAGGCAAACTCTACACCGTTGAGGAGCATTACATGAAGGAGCGCAACAGGTTGCTGAACAATTATTTCCCCATCCGCAGCCGCCGTGTGCTCAATGACATCGAGAGGTTTGTAGGCGATATCCCATCGGGTATGGCTGCCATCGCATTCCCCACAACCGACACGCCTTATTACAATCTGAACGGCCAACCGGTGAGAAAACCCACCAAGGGCATCTATATCAAGGACGGCAAGAAGGTGGTCATTCACTGATCACCATTGCTCATCCTCCAACATCAGACCATTCACATTTTCCATCATCAATATGAAAAACAAAACATTGAAAATCGTTGTCGCAGCCACCTGCTGCACCATGCTAGCTTCGTCCTGTACCTCACAGCCGGAGAGTGCAAAAACAGAACTGACCACCGTGGGCAATCCTTATCTCCCCATGTGGGAACATATTCCCGACGGAGAGCCCTATGTCTTTGAAGATCCCGACCAGCCAGGAAAACAGCGCGTGTATATCTATGGTTCGCACGACAGCATGATTGATGGCTATTGTGGACGAGAACTTGTGGTGTGGTCGGCACCCGTCGAGGACCTCAGCCACTGGCGTTACGACGGTGAGATCCTAAAAGTGGACAAGAACGCCAACGGTGAACCTTTCGACTCCGTAGGCACTGCCGATGTGCTGTATGCTCCCGATGTCGCTTTGGTGGTGGGTGCCGATGGCAAGAAAACCTATTATCTCTATCCCAACGACCAGGTGGGTGGAAGAAACGGTCTGATAGCGAAGAGCGACCGGCCCAACGGACCTTTTGAGGTGTGCAACTGGAGCAAGGACAACCCCAATGAGAACGACGGCGTGCTGCGCTTCGACCCCGCCGTTTTCGTCGATGACGACGGACGTGTCTATGGCTATTGGGGATTTGAGACCTCCAATGCTGCGGAACTTGACCCCGAGACGATGGCGACGGTGAAACCAGGCGCCAAGGTTGTGGAAAACATGGTTTCGGGCAAGAACCAGCCGGGTGTGTTCCGTTTCTTCGAAGCCTCCTCCATCCGCAAGATCAAGGACAAGTATGTGTTCGTCTACAGCCGCTGGACAGAGAACGGGGAGTTCGGTCTGCCCGACACCAACTATACCTTGGCATACGCCTACAGCGACAAGCCACTGGGACCATGGACATACGGAGGTACCATTATCGACGGCCGTGGGCGTGAGACGAATGAACAGGGAGACACCATTGCCTCTGCCACTGTCTCCGGCAACACGCATGGGAGCATCTGCGAAATCAACGGCCAGTGGTATGTCTTCTATCACCGTCAGACCGGTACCAATGAGTTTGCCCGCCAGGCCATGGTGGCTCCCATTGAAGTGAAAGTGGAGGAAGGAGCCGGAGGCAAGGTGGAGATATCCGAAGGAGAGTACAATTCCGAGGGATTTGCCCTTCAGGGTCTCGACCCGCTGGAGCGCCATTCTGCCGGTATCGCATGTTGGTATACTGGTCCGAAAGTGGCAGAGCACAAGTGGCCCGACAACGTATTCTACGGTTCTTATATTGCCTCATCATACGGCACCGACGATAAGTTTGACGCTCCCTACGACCTCCGCAACAACACCAACCAGGTGGTCAACAATACCGACGGTTCGATTGTGGGCTACAAGTATTTCAACTTCACTGCCCTTCAAGATAAGAAGAAAGTACAACTGCTGCTGACGATTGTTCCCGAGGGCATCGACGGAACTATTGAAGTAATGGCCGACCGCCCCTGGGCTTCGCAGCGCGGCTTGACGCTTGGCAAGATTGACGTGAAGGCTGACATGCCAGTCGGGACACCTGTTGAACTGACGATTCCCCTGCCTGGCTTGTCGGGACTGACAGGCAAGCACGCCCTCTTCTTTGTCTTTAAGTCTGACACAAAGGAGAAGTCTCTCTGCACCCTTGAGGACTTCGTCTTCAACTGATACCTTCCCCATTCCCCCCAGAAGGGGGGATGGGTTTACAAACACTCTATTTGTTATTCATTAAATCAACTTTCTTATGAAAAAAACGATGATGACCTGGACCCTCGCAGCTGTGTGCTGCCTGGCTGTCCATGCACAGCAGAACCTGAGTTGGGGACAGGGGCCACAGGTGGCATCCCCGGACATTCATGCTGACAACACCGTCACCTTCAATCTCGTTGCCCCTCAGGCACAGAAGGTGCAGATTACTGGTGATATGCTGCCTACAAAAAAGGTAGAATACCAGGGCAACACCTATGATACCCCAGGCGTAGTAGACCTTGTGAAGGACGACAAGGGTGTTTGGAGTTTTACCACCCAACCCTTGCAGCCCGAACTCTATACTTACAATATGATCGTCGACGGTGTGAAAATCATCGACCCATTGAATGTCTACAATATCCGAGACATCAACAATCTTTTCAGCGTACTTCTCATTGGAGGTGATGCACGTACCGATCTTTATAAAGTAAATAAGGTGGCTCATGGTACGGTAAGCAAGGTGTGGTATGAGAGTCCCACAGCCGGACTGACACGACGTTGCACAGTATACACTCCGGCTGGCTATGAGACCAGCGGCAAAGATTACCCCGTGTTCTATCTGTTGCATGGCATCGGTGGCGATGAGAATGCCTGGAGTGAGCTCGGACGGGCAGCCCAGATTCTCGACAACCTGATTGCTCAGGGCAAGGCAGAGCCTATGATTGTTGTGATGACCAACGGCAATATCTCTGAGGAGGCTTGTCCGGGTGAGACCTCAGCGGGATTCCGCGTACCGACGATGATGCTGCCCAAGACGATGGAGGGAAGTTTCGAGACCGCCTTCCCCGATGTGGTGAAGTTTATCGAGAAGACATATCGAGTGAAAAAAGACAAGGCACACCGAGCCATTGCCGGACTGTCGATGGGTGGTTTCCACAGCCTCTTTATTAGCATCAACAATCCTGATTTGTTCGGCTATATCGGACTGTTCTCAGCAGCTGTCGACCAACAGCAGCCCGACCCCAATGGCCATCCGAAAATCTATGCTGACCGCAATGCAAAGATTGACGCTTTGTTTGCCAAGAAGCCCAACCTCTTCTGGATTGGCATTGGCAAGACCGACTTCCTCTTCAAGAACAATAACGACCTGCGTGCCTACCTCGACTCCAAGCACCACAAATACACCTATCTTGAAACCGATGGAGGTCACATCTGGCGCAATTGGCGCATTTATCTTTCAGAATTCACACCACTGTTATTCAAATAATGCTTATGAAAAAGACTATGTTTTATGCCCTCGGTATGGCTGCCCTCATCATAGGTTGTGCCCCTACCGACACCGTGACTAAGAACACAATCAATCAGGAGGAAGTGATGAGCAAGTTGTCGCTCGAGGACAAGGCTCACTTCGTAATCGGCTCAGGTATGGCAGGCTTCACAGGAGACGAAGCCGTGATTGGCGCCACCAAGAATCTCGTTCCGGGAGCTGCTGGCACCACCTATCCTCTCGACTCATTAGGAATCCCTGCCATCGTGCTGGCTGATGGTCCTGCCGGACTACGCATTGACGCCACCCGAGAGGGAGAAACTGCTACGTATTACTGCACCCATTTCCCTATTGGCACCTTGCTGGCTTCGACTTGGAACACCAAGTTGATTGGAGAGGTTGGTCAGGCCATTGGTGAAGAGGTGAAGGAGTATGGTGCCGA
>CAMZHP010000213.1 GCA_947306845.1 uncultured Prevotellaceae bacterium | reverse complement strand
ACAACTATCCCCTCGTCATGGAGGATGAAGCCTCTACCCTCAACGACGTGGTGGTAATCGGTTACGGTACCGCCCGTAAGAAAGACCTCACCGGTTCGGTGGCCACCGTCAAAGGTCAGGATCTGGTGAAAGTGCCTGTCGCCGACATCAGTGAGGCTTTGACAGGTAAGATGGCTGGTGTGAACATCACCACCACTGACGGTTCGCCCGATGCAGAGATTCTGATTCGCGTACGTGGTGGCGGCTCCATCACCGGTGACAACTCCCCTCTGATTGTCATTGACGGATTCCAAGGAGGCAAAATCAGTGACCTCTCCCCCAACGACATCGAGGATATCACTGTGCTGAAGGATGCTTCCTCAACTGCCATCTACGGTTCTGAGGGTGCCAATGGTGTTATCCTGATAACGACCAAGAATGCGAAAGAAGGAAAAACACAGGTGAACTATAACGGATACCTGCAGACCAAGAAGGTGTCAAGGCGGTTAGACGTGCTCAATGCCTATGAGTATGTAATGTCCAACTATGAGTATTCCGCTTTGCGCGGAGAGAGCGCGCTCAACTCCTTCTACAAGCAATTTGGTGTCTTCGACGACCTCTATCTCTACAAGAGTGTGGAGGCCATCGACTGGCAGGACGACTTGTTCGGCCAGAATGTCCTCTCACAAAGCCACAACGTGAGTCTGCAAGGCGGCACGGAAAAAACGAAGTTCAATCTCTCCGGCACCTATGACTTCAATGCAGGTCTGATGCCCAACAATGACTTCTCCCGCTATGCTTTCCTCCTCAAGTTGAACCATGACATCAACAAAAAGCTGAAGTTCTCGATGACAGCCCGTGTAACCGATCAGATAGCCAATGGTCAGGGCACCCAGGGCGGCACCTACAAGGTAAGAACAGAACAGGCGCTCTATGGTGTGGCCACCAAAGGTCTCTCCGGAATGATCACTCCTGACTTCTCCATGATGTCGGAAGAGGAAATCGAGGAATGGCAACGTGCCAACATGTCGCTCGCCGAGCAGTCGGAACAGTACTGGCGTCGCCGCAACAACAGGGGATTCGTCTTCAACGGCTCTTTGGACTGGACGACACCCTTGAAGGGACTGAAGGCCCGTTTGGAAGGCGGCTACTCCTATGGCTTCAATGAGGTGAAGAACTGGTATGGAGCCACCACCACACAGGCCTCATACGTCGGCGGCAACCCCTTGGCAGACTGGACAAAGACCAACACCAGCAGCATCAGAGAGAGTTTCACTCTGACCTACGACACCAAGGTAAACAAAATCCATCATTTCAATGTGATGGGTGGTCAGGAAATCCGCTCCAGCCGCAGCAACTACAACGCGATGTCCAACAATGACCTCAGCAAGGCATTCGATGCTGAAGCAGTATTTGCCAACTTCGGTCTGAGTACCATGCAGACGATGACAGGCTTTGTAAGTGCCAACCAGAACAAAGTTTCTTTCTTCGGCCGCTTGAACTACACGCTGCTCGACCGCTACCTGCTCACCCTCACCGTGCGCGAGGACGGCAGTTCACAGTTTGCTCCAGGCCATCAGTGGGGATTCTTCCCTGCCGCAGCCGCATCATGGCGCATCATTGAGGAGCCCTGGATGGAATCCACCCACAAGTGGCTGTCCAACCTGAAACTCCGTATCTCTTACGGAAAAGTGGGCAATGACAAAATTAGCAATACGCAATACGTACAGCTCTACAACACCAACAGCGGTTCCAAGCGTTACGGTGTCGGAGAATCAGCCAATACCCATCAGGCCGTGTCGACCACACTCGCCAACCCGAACCTGACATGGGAGAAGCGTACCACCCGCAACATCGGTCTTGACTTCGGATTCCTGCACGAGCGCATCACCGGTAATGTTGACGTCTATTGGAACAACACCGATGACCTGCTGATCAACCACAACATTGCAGCTCCTGGTTACACCACCGTGTGGGAGAACTCCGCATCCACCAGCAACAAGGGTATTGAGCTTACCCTGAACGGGGTCATCCTTCAGAAGAAGAATTTCCACCTGAACGCCAACTTCAACATCGGCTTCGACAAGTCGAATGTGAAGGGCCTGGCCAATGGCTTGCAGGAAATGACCTTCGCCTCCGGATGGGCCAGCACCGACAACAAGAACCAGCAAGACTACATCGTGCGCATCGGCGACCCCATCGGACTTGTTTATGGATGGGAAAGCGATGGTTACTACACGGCGTCCGACTTCTCCAGCTACGATGAGACGACGGGCGTCTATACGCTCAAGGAAGGTGTGCCCAACACATCCCTTCTGGGTGGAGTCATCGGCATCCGTCCGGGAGCCATGAAACTTAAAGACCGTGACGGAAACGGCGTTGTTGATGCCGGCGATATCACTGTCATCGGCGACACCAACCCCGACTTCGCTGGCGGTTTCGGTTTCAGCGGCGACATCTATGATTTCGACTTCAATGTCAACTTCACCTACAAGGTGGGCAATGACATCTACAATGCCAATAAGATCCAGACCACCTCTCGCTACCGTGCCGGTACCTATCCCAACATGCGGGCCACCATGAGCCAGAGCAATGCCTACTCATACATCAATCCTGAGACTGGCGTGCTGCTGAAAACCCTGGAAGACCTTGCCTATTGGAATGAGGGAGGAAACGGACAGGCACCCAAAGCCATGTGGAGCCCCTTCTCCACCGGCGACGCTGTGGTCGTTCCCACCGACTGGGCTATGGACGACGCCTCATTCCTCCGTCTTCAGAGTGTGACCATCGGCTATACCCTTCCCAACCAACTCACCAAGAAATTCGGTGTTCAGCGCCTGCGTTTCTACGCTACGGGAACCAACCTGTTCGTTATCAGCAACTATCCTGGTTTCGACCCGGAAGTCAGCTCTTATGCACGCAACAGCAGTTACTCCGGCCTGACCCCTGGCATCGACTTCTCATCATATCCCAAAAGCCGTGCATTCACCTTTGGTGTAAACGTCACGCTGTAATCAACAATCAACAATTGACACATATATGAAAATCAAGAATCTATATATAGCAATTGCTACTCTTGGAGCGATGGGGCTGACTGCATGCAACGACTATCTGGATGTAGAGTCGCCCTCACAGATGGACACCAAAATGGTGTATAGTTCCACTGAGTTTGCAACCAACGCCATCAATGGCGTATATGTATTGTTCGGCGAGGATCCCTACACCTCCCGTATGTGCGGTGTCTGGATGCAGAACACCGACGTGGAGGCGATGAGCGTCCAAGAGGCAGTCGCCACCAACCACCGTCAGGCCGTATGGCCCCTCCAAGGCCCAGGCAATGTAGGTTGGAGTGATGTCAAGAAAGTGTGGGACAACAACCTGCAAGCAATTGAGCGAGCCAACCAGGTGCGTGCCGGCATCGATGCCAGCAGCATCGGCAATACCGACGAGATGCAGCAGATCAAGGGTGAGGCCACCTGTCTGAAAGCCTACCGCTACTACCTCATGTGCAACTTCTTCGGCGACGTGCCCTACTATGATGAAGCCGCCAAATGGGGTGACGAGATAGACAAGCCCCGTACTGACAAGAATGTAGCCTACAGTCGCGTTCTCCAACAATTGGTTGACATTGAGCCAAACATGAAATGGAGTGACGTGAACACAGGAGGCATCGAGCGCATGAACCGTGACTTTGCCATCGGTCTCATTGCCCGCATCGCCCTCTTCCGTGCCGGCTACGGCATGACGAAAGACGGCACCATGAAGCGCGCCGATGAATATCTTGACGTGAATGGCAATGCCGACTTGGCCGTCACCTACAAGGACATGAGCGGCAACGAGAAGACCGCCCGTACCTATACCGAGTACTACCAAATGGCGAAGGACTACTGCCAGAAGCTCATCCAGCTGAAGCCACGTGACCTCTATGCCAACTTCGAGCAAGCGTTCATCAACGAGATGAACTACACCACCGAGAACAATGCGGAAGTGCTTTATGAGGTGGCCTTTGTTCAGAACTATGGCGGTGACATCGGCTGGAGTTTCGGTGTGCCCAACACAGGCAGTAACGCCAACGGTAACACAACCGCTCAGGTGGCTATCACACCGACCTTCTACATGTCGTTTGCTGACAATGACATCCGTCGCGACATCGATGTGGCCAAGTATTCCCATGAGAACGACACCGTCAAGGCTGCTGCTTCCACTGGTCTGCATATTGGCAAGTGGGACCGTGCCCGCGCTGCCAAGGAATTAGGCCCCTCCTCTTCCAAGGGTACTGGTATCAACTACCCGCTGATGCGTTACTCTGACGTGTTGCTGATGCTGGCCGAGGCAGAGAACGAACTGAATGGTCCGACAGCCCTTGCAAAAGAGCAGTTGCTCAAGGTGCGTGCCCGTGCCTTTGCCAACAGTCCCACATACGCAGAGGATGTAACCAACTATGTAGCCAAACTCAACTCCAAGGAAGACTTCTTCAATGCCATCGTCAATGAGCGTGCATGGGAGTTCGGCGGCGAGGCCATCCGCAAGTTCGACCTCATCCGCTGGAATCTCTACGCCAAGAAGATTGAGGAAGCCATGCGCACTGCCCTTTGCTGGGGAATTGCCACCAACGAAGACCTGATCAGCGACCCCGCTGTATTGGCAAAGTACCCGGATGCCGTCAACTATATCAACTGGGCCGACCGCCTTTATTATGTAAAGAGTGGGAAGAACAACCTCAAGAGCGACATCAAGTGGTATAATGAGAAATACAAGGCTGACGTTGATGACGCTACCATGACTTCTGAAGGATGGCAGAGGGTCAATTGGGGCTCAAACATGATCAAGCGCACTCGTACCTATGTTTATAATGGCAAGGACTACGGAACAACCACACCTGCGAAAGCCGTCAACGGCGACGGTTCCGTCACCTATACCTTAGGCGCAGCCCCCAACACCACGACAGTAACCGTTCAGGCTGGAGAGCCCACCGGCATCACACGCAAGGACGTGTATGCAGCCAGCGACTACTTCACACGCCTGTACCGCGGCTATTCAAATGGTGCCCTGACTGGAAACGGCATAGTGCCCTATCTTCTCCCCATCACCACTGAGACACTCTCCGCCAGCGACGTGCTCGACAACGAGGGTTACCACATCCTGGATGCCAACATGGAGAAAGGCGTGAATGTGGAAGTGGCCACGATAGAAAAAGAATACAAATAAACAGGAAACAAAATGAGAAAGATATTTAAGACCATGTTGCTGTTTGCTGCTGTAAGCGCAGCAATGGGAACGTTTGTCAGTTGCAGCGATGACGACGATCTCACCAAGGCCGATGCCCTGTTCCGTCCGGTCATTACAGATGACAATCTGGAACTGGGACTGGACGAGAACAATGTTCCCTACATGATTGTGAAATGGGACAACTATACCGATGCCAACCAATATACGGTCAATGTGGTGCCTGTGGACGCCAGCGTACCCGCCAAGGAAATCACGACCAGTGAACTCACCTGCCGTTTCGATGGTCTGGAGTATGACAAAGAATATTTTGTCAATATCAGTGCCTCGAACACCAACAGCGGTCTGAGTTCCAAGGCATTCTCTCTGACAGCGACGACTCCGGACTATCCCACCAGTCTCGCCACCTTGCAGGCGACCGACATCATCGACATCGCCGCCCGTGTGCGCTGGACTCCAGGTGTGGTCTACGACCGTCTGCGCATCATTGAGGACAGCGAAGACACACTTGTCGCAGAACTGGCACTTACCGATGAGGACAATGCCGCCGCACAGAAGATGGTCTATGGACTCAGTCCCAAGACAACCTACCGCGTGGAGGCTTACTCCGGTGTTGCCTACAAGGGAAAGAAACGCTTCAGCACTGTCGCCTCTGAGAATTTCGACGGCGAGGTCATCGACCTGCGCGGTCTTGATGCCGACAAGGCATGGAAGTGGTTCTCCGTAGGCTCTGGTTCCGCATACGCCAACACCCTTGACTCGCTCATCAGGACCGAGTATCAGGACAAGAACATCACCGTCGTGCTGGAGGGTGGCACCCGCTAC
>CAMZHP010000212.1 GCA_947306845.1 uncultured Prevotellaceae bacterium | reverse complement strand
TCGTGAATGAGCATCTGGAACTCGATGGCGAAGGGGCGATGGCTGCCGAGTCGCGGCGATTCGATATCAGTGGCATTGATTTTGAGTTGCTTCGTCGGGAGTTCGCCAAGAGCAAGGAGAAGAACCTTGTGCTGAAAGACATTCAGGAACTGCTACAGGAAAGCATTGCCCGGATGCTTGCCGTGAATCCCTCACGTATCAACTTCTACGAGAAGTACCAGGAGATTATTCACGATTACAATCAAGAGCAGAACCGCGCTACAATAGAGAGAACATTCACGAACTGACCGAAGAGGAGAAACGATACATTCGTGAAGGTTTTGATAACGACGAACAACTCTCTATGTATGATGTGTTGATGAAAGACGACCTCTCAAAAGAAGACATCAAAAAACTGAAAAAAGTGGCCAAAGACCTGTTGGAGAAAATCAAACAGCAACTGGAGACAATGGACCATCCCTTCGATAAACAGGAGACCAAAGCATCGATCATCATCACCATCCGCAATTTGCTATGGGAAAAACTACCTGAGAGTTATTCTGACGAAAGTATCAACTACTACCGCGATGCCGTGTATAACTATGTGAGTCAGCGGTACGGTGGAGTGGCATAGAGTAAATTGTATTGCCATTCAACGAGTGATGACATTCATGTACAGAAAAATACCAATATGAGCCGACATAAGACGCTATTTGGAATCATTTTGGCCATACTTTTTGTTGCCTCGGTATGGGCGGGGACGCGATACATCACGTCTTTGCCGTTCAGCGTGAGCATGGCGGATGATGAGCCACGGGATCCAGACCGGTTAGGCATGGCCATTGAGTATTTCCAAAGCGGGAAATACCATGAAGCGCTGTTGATTTTTGAGAAACTTGACAAGGAATACGAACTCAATGCCCGTTATCATGCCTACATGGGAATCTGCTGCTATTATGAATGGCTCTATGAGGATGCCTGCCGCTATCTTGACGAAGCCATCCCCCAACTCGATGCATTCGCGCCCCATGAGCGGTCGGTGTATTACTACTGCAACGGTGAGAGTCATTTCCAACTGCATCAGTACAAGGAGGCCATTCCCTATTTTGAGCGTGCACTGACGGTCTGTTATGAGAACGAGAAGGGCGACATCCACTACCGACTCGGTCTGTGCCGCATGTTTGCCGAAGAATGGCAGGAGGCCCACGACCATTATCAAGCCGCGCTCGACAATTACCTGACCTACCGCGACACCCCAGAGATGCGCGCCCGTATCCATCAGACAGCACACATGATGAAGGGCTGCGAGAGTCATCTGAAAAAAGGACTGACAGAAGCGGATTTCGGATCGGCAGTTGCCGACAGCATCACTAAGGAAGAACCTTTTGTCAATCTGCCTGCCATTCCTTTACTGACTGCAGACAGCATTCAATTGACGGCACCTAAAATTCAACCGTCTATTGGCATTACCGTCCAGACTCAACAAAAGCTCCACAAGGACACCATCCGCAGCGAAGTGCCCCGGACAGTGAACATACAAGATCTCTTCAATCAGAAGATAGATGTGGCCGAGTAGTGTTACCTCATGCTCCCATCAATGAAGCACAAAGGCAGCAAATCGCGCACGGAATCAATCAGATAGACACCATTGGTGCCGTATAGCAAAATACGGATGGGCTGATTGTAACGTTCCTCCATCTCAAGGATGACCTGCCGACATGAACCGCATGGCGACACTGGATTGGCCATGAATCCATTCTCATTGCGTGCAGCGATGGCTAGTTTGACAATCGGTTGGTCAGGCCGCTGTGCCTGTGCGGCAAAGATAGCGGTACGCTCCGCACAGAGTCCGAGCGGAAAGACCGCATTCTCCTGATTGGCGCCAATCACCACCGACCCGTCGGCCAGCAGCAAAGCAGCCCCTACCCTGAAATGGGAATACTTGGCATTGGAATTGTCGGTGGCTTTCATCGCCGTCTGCACGAGTTTCTGGTCCTCGGCAGACAATTCGTCCATTTGGGCGAGTCCGACATTGATTTTCATTTCTATATCTTTCATAGTCTTTTTGTTGAGTTGACAATAATGATGGATGGTGAGCGCTGAGGCCCCTTTATTTCACATATTCATAGCAGCCGACATCTGGTTCCTCATCACGTCGTATGCCCAGGCGGTCGAAAGGAAGGTCAGTATTGGGTTTGGCCTTTCCGATGGCCGTTGACAAAGAGTCAAGGCGGAAATCATATTTGATCAGGTCGATATCAATCATCTGAAAATGGTTCTTACCCGTTCCGACTGTGTCCTTAGGATCCTCCCATATCACGTCGTGGATGTTGATGGTGTCGTTGACAGCTGGTGTGCGCAGGATGCAGTGGTCGAACGAGAAGGCGTAGTTGGAAGTGGTGTCAGCCTCCGACATCACCACATCGTCGGCATACCCTGTGACAAGGCTGTTGTAGCAATCAAAGGCATAGAGTGGAAGCGTCGGGCTATTGCCGAAACGCAGCGCCGCGCCCCTGTTGGCATCATAGGGGTAGAATTGCGCGATGGTGCAGTTCATCACCCTTGCCACCCCTCCGAAGACAGCCATACAGTCGTAAAGCGCGTTGGTCAGCTGACAGTTGACCACATCCACCACGGAGTGTGTCGATTTGAGTCCAAAGCCCTGGCAGTTGTGTACCACTGAGTTATAGAGGCGGAGCTTCATCTTGCTCACATCAGAAGAGTCGCACACGATGCCGTTGTAAGTACTATGAATATCGGCATAATAGATATAATTATCGTATGACGACTCATGGAAGTGGATCCCCTGCCACTGTCCGCTGACGCGGTCGTAGGGCAGATAGTCGAACATATTGTCGATGCGGTCGCCGCGCAGCACCACATTGTTGTCTGGCTCTCCCCAAAGCACCAGCCTGCCATAGACATCGATGCCCGCATTCTCATGGAAATAGAGTGTTGTTCCTGCTCCGATGGCCAGTGTGGCACCCTCATTCACCGTGATGCCACCATAGATGATGATGGGCCTTGAAGAAATAATGGTGGAGTCGCGGTTGATTTTCATATCCCGGTATTGCAGTGCATCCCATATCCAAGCACTGAGATTGACACGCTGCTCCTCACCGCTCTCAAGTCTGAAGACAAGGTTGTCCTCCAGCAGAGCCGGTTCCACACGGTTGCTGGCAGGTGAGGTAAGTTCCACAAACACCCTCAGGCTGTCTTTATTGCGCACCTCGATGTCATTCACCTGAAAGCCCTCCGACGCGCCCAGGTACTCCCCGTCCACATTCACACGAAACCCCGTCTGGTTGCCTTTCTCCAACCGGATGTTGGAACAGCGGATGCCATGTCCCGACCTGTTGTAAACCCAGAAGGTCTTTGTGGCTGTAGGCACCTGTGAGAACACAGTATCAAGCTTGACGGAGTCTTGGGAGAATGACAGGCGCAGAGACGCCGACGCCGAAAAGTCATCGCCGTCGGAACACGAGAGAAGCATGACAACCCAAGCCAAGGGCAACATGCAGATGAGCCATTTTGCTTTCATCATCGTATTTATAACGAGATATCAGCCAAATTATTGCATGAGGATGCGCCAACTAGCGTTTGTCAGTTACCATCGGGTTTCTTCAACTCTGTCACCGGAGCGGGATACCAATACCAACTATTGAAGTCGTCGGGATGTTTGGGATCAAAGTCAGTCCAATCACTCCTTAGCCCTTTCAGCATGGGCAGTTGATGCTGCTTCATGCCCATCACCACCATTTTTGCCACCTCGTAAGCGCCATAGGGATTGAAATGAGTATTGTCAGCCAAATCCTTGTCCTGTCCGACAAAGGTATTGGCAGGATAATGCACCAATGCCTTCTTGCTGTTCTCAAAGCCCAGTGTTTCGAAGAAGTCGGTGGTCATCCCGTTGAGTTCAATCAGGGGCACATGCTCACGCTGTGCTACAGACCTCATGGCAGCAGGGAAATCGCCATGAGTGTCAACCATCTTCGTATTGGCAGCATCGAAACGGCGCCGTGCCGTCGGTGTGAGGAACACCACATGACCGCCTTTCTCACGCACCCGGTCAATGAAGATTTTGAGGTTATAGACATAGTGATACCATGCCCCGTCACCAGGCCGTTTCTCTTTCTCATCGTTATGTCCGAACTCACACAGCACATAGTCGCCAGGGCGCATCATCGACAGGATTTTGTCGAGGCGGTTGCTGCCCAGAAACGTGCGAGCGGTGAGTCCGCTCTCGGCATGGTTGGAGATAGCCACCCGTTCGTCAAACCATCTGGGAATCATCTGTCCCCAACTGGCCCAGGGCTCTTCGTTCTGATCAACCACCGTGGAGTTGCCACAGAGGAAAACGGTCATGGCCGTGGTATCGGGCTCTATGACGATGCTTTTCACCGCCGGTGCCGCACCGTTGAACTCCAGCGTCAGCGAGTCGTCCCAGTTCAGATAGCCTTTCTCCCGCTCCTTGATTTTCACCTCCGTTTTGTCGTCAATGCGCGGCGAGCGCTTGCTGACCACGAAACTGTAGGTGGCATATTTGCCTTTTTTCGTAGCCACTTCCTCCAAAAAGAGGCGACGGCTCTCTGCCCGCACCACGGTCTTGGCAGCACGTTTCTTGGAACCCAGCGTCACCGTCACCTTATAGTTGCCATCTGGCACAGCCACAGAGTAAAAAAACGGTTGGTCACTGGTCTTGTTCAGTTCAATGGTCTGCGCCTTGACAGGAAGGCAGCAAAGGAGGCACAATGGGCACACCATCAGCGCTCTCCTCAAAACCGATAATTTGTTCATCATTGTATTATTGTTTTTCTTTGTCATTCCATCCTTCTATATTCACCACATCCTCCATGATGACGGCAGGGCGCTCATCTTCCCTCAGGAGCTCAAATTTCACATTGTCCAGTCGCAGACCGTCCACATGGCGCGCATACAGACCGTATGCCGGAGTGGGTCCTGCCCATCGTGGCTCCGGGTAGTTGGTACCTTGCTCTCGGTAGGGTTGGTCAGTCTTCTTTCCCCCACCCCGATACTGTATCCTGATATTGCTCAGCGAAACATTCCTGATGGGATAATCCTTCATTCCGGTAATGATGATGCCCGCCAGAGAGTCGCAGTCGTCAGCAATGACATTGTTGATGTAAATATCGCGTGCCGACGACACATCGGTGCGCTCCTTCGGCCCTCGGTTGCGACAACCAGTAGTAATGTAAATAGGATAATGATGTACGTGGCTCAACGAGATATTTGTCACGACGATATTCTCCATGCGTCCCTGGTCCACCTCCTCAAAGGCCAATCCGCTGCTCCACATACATGAGCAGTTGGAAATGGTAATGTTGCGGTAGCCGCCATTGCTCTCCGTACCGAGTTTGATACGCCCGCAAACCCAGTTGACTTTCTCCGGCACATACGTACCGTCAAGGAAGGTTCCCAGTTTATATCCAGTCACCATACAGTTGGTAATGAGGATGTGCTCACAGAACACCGGTTTCTTCAGAGCGTATGAGCTTTTGAGCACGATAGCATCGTCGTTGGGCGTGTTCACCTTGGTATTGCTCACGGTGAAATATTTGCAACAGTCGATATCGATACCATCGCGGTTGGTATCAATCACGACATTGTCGATGGTTCCTATCTCACAACCAGTGACGATGATGGCGAAATGTCCGCCCCGGTAGATGGTGATGTCGCGGATGGTCACATTGCGGCATTGCTTGAGAGCGATGGCCTTGTCACCTGTTCCGATGCTTCCTCCCTGCACGTTGCCAGCCTTCTCGGTATCCTTTTTGGTCAGTCCCTCGCCATCAATCATTCCATATCCAGTGATGGCTACATGCCGCTGTCCTTCCGCCCAAATCAGACTGTTGTGGAAATAGGTATGACCGCCATCCTGATATTCAGGGGCACCAAACGCCTCACTCTCATCGTATGCCTTCATATCCCCGGGAGCTGCCAGAATCGTAGCACCAAAGGAAAGGTGGAGCTCTACATGGCTTTTCAGATGAATACTGCCACAAAGATAGGTTCCGGCAGGAATATATACTTGTCCGCCTCCCCCTGCCACACACGCGTCGATGGCCTTG
>CAMZHP010000211.1 GCA_947306845.1 uncultured Prevotellaceae bacterium | reverse complement strand
CGACCTTTGGCCTCACGGGCAAATTGCTCCACGGCATCGGGTGTGCGGTGGGCGGAGAGGGCGTTCACCTCGAAGGGAATGGCCATGTCTTCCAACATCTGCATCGCTTTTTCCATCACGGGCAGGTCGCTGGTGCTCCCCATGATGATGCTTACTATAGGATTCATATTGTTATGGTTTGGTTGGGTTTATACATAAACTACCGCCAGAAATGCACAGACAATGCCTATGAGATATCCGGCCACAACCTGTTCCAAGGTGTGCTGCCTGAGGATGATGCGGCTGGTTCCTACCATGCCGGCAAGGAGCAGGAGCAGGCATATCCACCACACTGGGTTGAAGTTGAATATGGCGGCAAAGGCTACGAAAGCGCCCGTCACACCGCCAATGGCTGCCGAGTGGGTGGAAATCTTCCACCACAGGTTGATGATGGCGCACACCACTTGTATCATGAGCGATGCCACCACGATGCTGCCGATGAAGTGTGATACATGGTTCAGGCTGAGCAGATAGTAGCATGTGAAATAGCACATGATGGAAATGACATAGGGCACCATGCGCCGCTCCTTGATTCCAAGCTCAATGCGGCTCCACCCTTGATAACGCCGGTAAAGACGAATCAGGGCGGTAGGCAGCAATATGGTGAAGGTGTAGACAAGCAACAGGATATACAGCTTCACATCCCAGGGAAGGAAACTCAGGTAACTGAAGCAGAACAATAGGAGCAGCCCTACCACTGGCAGGTGGAAGGGAGAGAAAATGGAACTCAGTGCCTGGGCAATTATGATGATATGCTTTGCTTTCATTGCCGTCGGAGGGTTGATTTGGGTATGCCCAATTGTTCTCTATACTTTACGATGGTGCGGCGGGCTATCGGAAAGCCCTTCTGCTTCATCAATTGTTCTATCTGCATGTCGGTGAGGGGGTGGCTCTTGTCTTCATTATTGATGATTTCCTGCAACAGGATTTTCAGCTTCCTCGTCGATACTTCCTCACCATCAATGTCTATCTTGTCGGAAAAGAAAAAACGCAACCTGAAGATACCCCAACGCGTCTCGGCATATTTCTCATTGGTCACGCGCGATATCGTGGAGATGTCGAGACCGGTATCGGCCGACACGTCTTTCAGGGTCATGGGACGGAGGTCGGCTTCATCACCGTCGATGAAGAAACAGTGTTGACGGCGAATGATCGATGCCATCGTCTTCTTTAATGTGTTCTGACGTTGCTGGATGGCATCGATGAGGCCCTTGGCCTTGTCGATGTCGCGACGCAGAGAGGGGATGGCCTCCTTTTCGCGCTTGGAGAGGTTCTTCATGCTGTCGAGCGACTCGATATACGATTCCGAAACCTCGAGCGCGGGCATGTGGCCACGGTTGAGCGTAAAGGTCACCTGACCGTCATCATTGGTCTCCACGATGAAATCGGGAGTAATCTGGTGGATGTTGAATCCCATCACCTCGCCTAAAGCCGAACCCGGACGGGGATTCAGTTTGCGGATTTCCTGACGGGCCTCTGCCTTCTCCTCATCGGTAAGATGCAGCACGCGCTGTATCTTTTCCCAATGGTTCTTCAGCAAGTCGTCGAAATAGTTGTTGATGATGCGTGTGAGGATTTCACGCATCCTAAGGTCTTTCTTGCGCTCCACTTGCAACAGCAGACACTCGCGCAGGTCACGCGCACCTACACCCGGAGGGTCGAAAGCCTGCAAGCTTCTGAGCACCTCGCCTATCTCCTCCGGCGTGGCATCGAAATTATGATAGATGGCCATCTCGTCGCTGATGGTGTCAAGGCTTTTGCGCAAGAGACCATCGTTGTCGAGCGAACCTATCAGGTAGTCCATCATGAATTGTTGGCGCTCGTCGAGTTCCAACTCCATCATTTGCTCCTTGAGCTTGTCATAGAACGACACCATATCACTAGGCTCCATCGTTTTCCCAGTGGTGTACACAGGCAGATAGTCATCGTCATCGTAGCCACGTGTGTCGTCCATCGATGGGCTGTCGGACGCAGAGGGGGGTGTCTCGCTCTCCCATGTGTTGTCGTTGCTCTCCTCAAGGGCGGGATTCTCGTGCATCTGTTGCTGCACGAACTCCGTCAGCTGATCGATGGGTTTTTCAATCAGCTGTCCAACCAGCACTTGTTGGGGAGTGAGACGCTGCTTGGCCTTCTGCTGCTGGATTTGTTTCTGTTTCTGCTTCGTGGCCATGGCTATCTGAAGTATTCATGGAGCTGGGAGGCATAAGCTGCTAGACGGATAGGGTCGTCGTTGCCGTAGCGTTGCCATACCTGACGGCAGGGGCCCACTAAGGCACTGGCGGGCATATCGCTCCGACGCAAACAAGGGTCAAGACATTGATAGATGGCCATCACTTCCACAATGAGCGAGGCCGGTATATCCATCAACTGGGCAAGCGACTTGATCTCAGAGGTCTCTTCTACCATCGTGTTGGGGGTAAGGCGGAAATATTGGTCGAGTATGATGACTAGCATCATCGGTGTGAGAATATCACACTCGGGAAGAGGCTTGAATTCCGTCTCAAACGACTCGCTCACTTCCACGCCTTCGTAGAAGCTCACGGCATTGTTGAACCCCTGCATGTGTCGCAGCAATTGCACACCCTTGCTCAGCTTCTTGGGGTGGTTGGCATAGGTGTTCCAGAGGTGCTCAATGCGGGGGGTGTCGAGACGGCGCAACTCCAACATCTTGCCGTAGAGATATTTGGGAGGGAGATGCAACTCTAGGGCCAAGTCCACCATCCCACGCGAGTAGATGGGCTTGGTGCCCATCGGCTTGCGCAAGTATAGTTGCATAAGCAACAACCAGTATTCGTCATTCCATTTTGCTACCATCAGCAGTAACTTGATATATTGATATTATCAATGACAAAAATAATACCAAAAACAAGAATATGTGGCATTTGTTAACGTTAATTAACAAAAGGCTTTCATACGATGCGGAGCAGGTCGGCGAAATCGTCGATGATATGGTCGGCGCCTGCTGCTATGAGTTCATCTGTCGTTCCATTGCCGTAGCTCACACCCACAGTATGGCAACCCGCGTTTCGGCCCATGAGGATGTCGTAGGGTGAGTCGCCTACGACGATGGTCTCTTCCGGGGTGAACCCTGTAAGCCGAAGGGTCTTCTCTACGGTTTCGGGATGTGGCTTGGGATGACGGATGTCATCGCAACTGAGCACGAGTGAGAAATAGTCTTCTAAATGCATGTCATGGACAAACTGCATGAGTGAAGAGGTGGATCTGCTGCTGGCTATGGTGAGGGTCTTGCCGTCTTTCTTCAAGACCTTGATCGTATCGAGCACATGGGGGAAGACGGGCACCATGCCGGGACCATTGTTCTCGTCGAATATCCTACGGTATTCATCAACGCACCTGTTGCCCATCTCGTCGCTCATCTCTATCATGTCGGTAAAAGTCTGTTTCAGCGGCAGGCCGATCATCTTCTTGCATTGTTCGGCTGAGCGGGGAGGTAGGTGCAGATGGGTGATGGTCTTCTGCATGGTGCTGATGATGAGTTGCTGGGTATCACCGATGGTTCCGTCGAAATCGAGCACGACGAGACGGATGCTTTTTTTCTCTTGCATGGTATTCAGGGTTATGGATAGAGCGCTTTGGTAGGTATCACTACGTTGATGGTCTTGGCCCTCACATAGTCTTCTTCAAGGTATACGAAACCTCCATAGGGATTGTCTTTTCCCCAGGAGTTCTTACAGAGATAGTATTTCTTGCCCTGGTCGTCGTGGGCCATGCCAACGATGCAGAGGCAGTGGTCGTCGGTCGTGGAGAAGTGGTCGAACATCCGTTGACGCGATGCCTGCGTCACAGGTGCGTGCCCCTTGGGAAGCCGCGCCACGCCACGCGAAGCATCAAAGCCGGTTTCACTATGGTCTCCTTCCCAGCAAACGGGATGTCCTGTTTGCAGAGCGTGGTCGATATACCTCATGAGGGTGTCGAGAGGCACGTTGAGGAATTCCTCGCCAAAATGATTGTCGGGCACTTCAAGCACAAAACGGCTGCCAAAAGGATGGTGTGTGAAACTGGTGAGGGCGGTGTATTCACCGGGCTGGTAAATGCTGTGGGCAAACTCCAGATGGGTGTATTGGCAACCGAGCATGAACACCCACGACGGAACGGGGCCAAGGGCATTGTCGAGCGTCTTGTTGATGTCTTCTGCCAGGGATTCCAGTCCACGGCGGTGGGCTCTACTGTTTTCGGCTTTCTGTTGTAGTTGCATGACCAGACTCCTCATATCGGTGTGGTTGGGCAGACGGTATGACGTGAAGGGCATGGCACCATAACGTTGCAACAAGCGAAAGGTGGTGGGTGCCATGCCGCGCAAAGAGATGCTGTGATGGTCGTCGCTATAGCACCGTAAGGCTTCTTCCGAAAGCAGTTGGCGTCCCAGGAAAATGGCCGACAGGTCGATGGAATCTCCTTCCATCAGGTGCTCGGTCTCGATGGTGGAGAGCATGGCATAGATCCAGCAAAGCGAGGTCGACCCCTGGTCTTTCACAGGAGTGGTCTTCAACTGAATGTCGATATGGAATTTTTCGGCCACAATCTCTTTCTTATCTGCTTGACGTTTGCCGCACGAGGAGAAGAGGGGCAAGATGATGAGGAATAGGCGGAAGAACAACTTCATGTTTTTTTTTATCTGATGGCAAAATTAAGCATTTCCTCAGACATCACAACGATGTTCGTACATTTTGTTTGTTTTTTTGTCGACTGGGTCAGGAAAATGCATTTTTCTCTTTCAGCAAGCGGATAATTCATGGATTTTATCTAATTTTGCCCACGATATGAATAGCCCATTATCCGATTTCGAGGTGATGGCTCCCGTAGGGTCTCGGGAGTCGCTTTCTGCAGCTATACAGGCAGGAGCCGATTCCGTTTATTTCGGTATCGGACAGCTCAACATGAGGGCCCACTCTGCCAATGCCTTCACCATCGACGACCTGAAACATATTGCTGCCGAATGTCAGGCGCATGGCATCAAGACCTATCTCACCGTCAATACCATCATCTATGGCGAGGATATCGCGACGATGCACCACATCGTGGATGCCGCTCACCAGGCAGGTATCACTGCCGTCATCGCATGTGATATCGCCGTGATGACCTATTGTCGCAGTATCCAACAAGAGGTGCACCTCTCTACCCAATTAAATATCAGCAATATCGAGGCTCTGAAATTCTACGCCCAGTTTGCTGATGTAGTGGTGCTGGCACGGGAGCTCAATCTCAGTCAGGTGGCAGAGATAGCACGGCAGATAGAAGAGCAGGACGTGCGGGGCCCTGGCGGACAACGGGTGCGCATCGAGATGTTCTGCCATGGCGCCTTATGCATGGCCATCAGCGGAAAATGTTACCTGAGCCTCGACAACGCCGCCCGCTCGGCCAACCGTGGCGAGTGCATGCAACTCTGCCGGCGCTCGTATACCGTCACCGACAATGAAACAGGTACACAGCTCGTCATCGACAACAAATACGTGATGAGTCCCAAAGACCTGAAGACTCTCCGGTTCATCGACCAGATGATGAAGGCTGGAGTGCGGGTGTTCAAGATTGAGGGAAGGGCGCGCGGACCTGAATATGTCTATACCGTGGTGAAATGCTATAAAGAGGCCATCAGAAGTGTCATCGAAGGTTCTTTTACCGAAGAGAAGAAAGACGAGTGGGACGCACGTCTCGCCAGTGTCTTCAACCGTGGCTTCTGGGACGGCTACTATCTGGGACAGCGACTGGGAGAGTGGAACAAGAACTATGGCAGCAATGCCACTATGCGCAAAGTGTATGTGGGTAGAGGAGTAAAATACTATTCCAAGTTGGGCGTGGCGGAGTTCACATGCGAAGCAGCGGAGTTTAGCGTGGGCGACAAACTCTTGATTACCGGACCTACCACAGGCGTAATCTATCTTGATGCCACAGAGATACGTTATGATTTGCAACCGGTGCAAACAGCACACAAGCAACAGCATGTCTCCATCCCTGTGCCAGCTAAAGTGCGCCCTAGCGACAAACTCTTCAAATTGGTGCCCGACACCGAAACAACCACCCAATAGAAAAAATAGTCATTATAGTTCTTCCTATCCTATAATCTCCTATA
>CAMZHP010000210.1 GCA_947306845.1 uncultured Prevotellaceae bacterium | reverse complement strand
GGGGTTGTGGCCCAATCGGAGGAAATCGGCTATTCTATCGTCGCGGCGCATATACCAACCGATGTGATGGGTGTGTCCCACCACAATCTTGGCTATGGCTGTTGCCCAACTGCCGCCACCGATAATCGCTATCTTCCCGCAGCCTCTATCCATTTCGCAAACTCATCCACCTTGGGGTTGTCGTAGCCCAGTTTGTATTTCTTGTTCACCCCACAGACATCCATTTGCAATTTCTGGGGGTTGACCTCGCGGATGTCGCTGACAAGGTAATAACCGCACTTGTTGAATACGGCCACCCACTGCTCGGGCACTCCGATGGCTGCCCATTCGGCCACGCTGCTGCGCGGAGCTTTCTTCTCCGGGCGCATCTGCGGGAAGAACAGCACTTCCTGAATGTAGGTCTTGCCAGTCATGAGCATCACCAGGCGGTCGATGCCAATGCCGATGCCGCTTGTGGGAGGCATGCCGTATTGCAGGGCGCGGAGGAAGTCCTGATCGATGATCATGGCCTCATCGTCACCTTTGTCGGCGAGGCGCATCTGCTCCTTGAACCGCTCTTCCTGATCGAGGGGATCGTTGAGCTCAGAGTAAGCGTTGGCCAGCTCCTTGCCGTTGACCATCAGTTCGAAACGCTCGGTCAGTCCTGGTTTGGACCTGTGCATCTTGGTTAGGGGCGACATCTCCACAGGATAGTCGGTGATGAATGTGGGCTGGATGAAACTGCCCTCGCAGGTCTCACCGAATATCTCGTCGATGAGCTTGCCTTTTCCCATGGTATCATCGACCTCGATGTTCAGTTTCTTCGCCACTTCACGGATGGCATCCTCATCCATGCCGTTAAGATCATAACCGGTCTTTTCCTTGATGGCATCGAGGATGGGAAGCCTGCGGTAGGGGGCCTTGAACGACACGATGTTGCCGTCGATCTCGCGCTCGGTGCTGCCGTTGACGGCGATGCAGATGGTTTCCAGCAGGTGCTCGGTGAACGACATCATCCAGTTGTAGTCCTTGTATTGCACATAGAGTTCCATGCAGGTGAACTCTGGGTTGTGGTTGCGGTCCATGCCCTCGTTGCGGAAATTCTTGCCGATTTCGTAGACACCCTCGAAACCGCCCACGATGAGGCGCTTGAGGTAGAGCTCCGTGGCAATGCGCATATACATGTCCTGGTCGAGGGCATTGAAGTGAGTGATGAAGGGACGGGCACTGGCACCGCCTGCAATCGACTGCAGGGTAGGAGTCTCCACCTCGGTGTAGCCGGCCTCGTCGAGCACGCGGCGCATGGTGCGGATGACAGTGGCTCGCTGCTCAAACGTCTCCTTCACGCCTTCATTCACCACCAGGTCGACATAGCGCTGGCGATAGCGCAGCTCAGGGTCATCAAACTTGTCGTAGGCCACACCGTCCTTGTATTTCACGATGGGCAGCGGCTTGAGACTCTTGGAGAGGAGTTTCAGTTCCTTGGCGTGTACGCTGATCTCGCCCGTCTGGGTGCGGAATACGAATCCTCTCACGCCGATGAAGTCGCCGATGTCGAGCAACTTTTTGAAAACGGTGTTATAGAGCGCCTTGTCCTCGTCAGGACAGATGTCGTCGCGGGTGATATAGACTTGGATACGTCCCTTGCTGTCCTGCAGTTCCACAAAACTGGCCTTGCCCATCACGCGCCGGCTCATCATGCGCCCTGCGATGACCACTTGACGTGGTTCTGCCTCATCGGAGAATTGTGAGCGGATGTCTGTGGAAAATGCGTTGGTGGGAAATTCTGCGGCAGGGTAGGGGTCGATGCCCAGTGACCGCAGTTCCTGCAGGCTTTGGCGCCTGCCTATCTCTTGTTCGCTGAGTTCTAATATGTTCATTGCTGATATAATATGAAAATGCACGTTAGCGGTGCAAATTTACTAATTTTTTATGAAGTGGCACACCTTTTTCCTAATTTTCATCATGGAGGATTGTTTTTCATGGGTGATGGATTGGCGGTTGAAAATAAATTTGTAATTTTGCCCTGACTAAACACTGTTTGTATACAGAACCAACTCTAATGCAATGAATGTAGACCATATCAGGAAAATCATAGAAAGTCAGCCGAATCTCTCGACAGCGCTGGGCATGCAGTTCATCTCCACCCCTGATGATGACCTGTGCATGGCGACCATGAAGGTGGATGAGCGCAATCGTCAGCCATTTGGCTTCCTCAGTGGCGGGGCTTCCCTCGCCTTGGCGGAGAATGTCGCAGGTGTGGGGTCGTCTGCCCTCTGCCCTGGGAAAATTTGCGTGGGTATCAGCGTGAGCGGGAGCCATGTCAAAGCGGTGGAGGAAGGTGATACGGTAACGGCACTAGCCCACTTGGTGCAAAAGGGGCGCAAGCTCCATGTGTGGAATGTGGAGGTGAACAACTCGGCAGGCGAGCTCATCTCCATCGTCACCGTGACAAATTATGTGATCAGTCCCAAAAACCAATCCAAGTGATATGCCAGCATTTGCCTTATATAGATTGCCTTATCAGCAGCATTGCCAGATGGTGATGCAGACCTCCGGACAACCAGAGGAGCTGTCTTCTGTGTTTGCTCTCAGCGGACGGCAAGGTTTTGTGATAGCACCTTTTACTCCTGATGAGGCCCATCCGGTGATTTTGCTTCATACAGACGTGTCGGTGGAGACTTGTCCTGAAGCCTGGCTTCCCGATGGACCGTCTGAATATGCCAGCTTGCGTTCCCAGGCGGAGGAAATCCTTCTTTCTGCACGGCAGCAGCCATCTGCCAACGGTGGTACGAAATCACATTATATGATAGACTTTGCCAATTTCCACTCTCAGATCATGGCGGGGCAATTCTCGAAAATCGTGTTGGCACGCTGCTGTCATGTGCCTGACAAGGAAGGGAAGAATCCTTTTGACTTGTTTGTGGAGGCCTGTCGTCTATACCCGAGGATGATGGTGGCATTGGTGGCAGCACCCCGTTGCGGAGCCTGGCTGGTGGCCACTCCAGAGTTGCTCCTTGAAGGCGATGGAACTACATGGACCACCATCTCACTGGCTGGGACAATGCGGTTGAGTGATGACCAACTCTCGTTCGACGAACCGCCATCCCAGATGATGCACGATGACGGCAAGATCAAGTGGAGTATCAAGAACATACAGGAGCAGCGCTTTGTGTCAACCTATATCACCGAAAGCTTGGAGCAGGTAGCGACCGATATTGAGGAAAATGGTCCTTATACCATGAGGGCTGGCAATCTTGTGCACCTGCGAAGCGATTTCCGCTTCACCATAGCTGATACCGGGAGATTGGGCGAGTTGCTCTATACCCTCTATCCCACGCCAGCCGTGTGTGGAGTGCCAAAGGATGCCGCCCGTGATTTCATCCGAAGCAATGAGTTTGCTCCCCGCGAGTACTACAGTGGTTTTATGGGCATGCTCAGTCCAGAAGCGGAGACACATCTCTATGTGTCGCTCCGCTGCATGCGCATCACCAGTGACGGTTTCTCCCTGTATGCGGGTGGCGGCTTGTTGCCCGACAGTGAAATGGAGACAGAATGGAGGGAGACCGAAGACAAGATGGATACCATGAAGGCTCTACTCAGTTCATAGTTTGTAGTCGATGAGTTATTCCAGCAAAGATCATATTAATCTGCTCACCTCGTTACTGGCAGCGCATCATGTCTGTCATGCTGTGGTATGTCCTGGCAGCCGTAATGCACCGATTGTGCACAATCTTCATGCTCATCCCGCCATCACCTGTTATCCGGTGACTGATGAGCGCAGTGCGGGCTTTTATGCATTGGGCATGTCGCTGGCCTTGCGCCAACCAGTGGCGGTTTGCGTCACTTCAGGAACAGCATTGCTCAACCTGGCTCCTGCAGTGGCAGAGGCTTACTATCAGCATCTGCCCCTTATCGTTATTTCTGCTGACCGGCCCAAGGCATGGATAGACCAACTCGATGGGCAGACTCTGAGGCAGGAGGCGGTGTTTGATCAGTATGTATGCCGGTCTGTTTCCTTGCCTGAAGATATCTCCTTGACAGAGACACGATGGCATGCCAACAGATTGGTGAATGAGGCTTTGCTGTCGGCTGTCGGACCTCAGTTCGGACCTGTCCATATCAATGTCCCGCTGTCGGAGCCTTTGTTTGAGTTCGGGGTTTCTGATTTGCCCGAAGAACGTATTATCAGTAGGTGGAGAAGCAAGGTGGATGCCGTCCTTGTTCGCCATCTTTGGGAAAGGATGACGCATCCTGGCTTCCGCAGGCCCATGGTGATATTCGGACAAGGTTATTATGACTTGGACGGGGCTGAGATGCGTGGCGTGGCTGAGTTGCTTTCCCGTCATTGTGTGACGGCTTCTGAGCGGCTTTCCAATTTCCCGGCGACAGTCCTCCATTTGGAAGAGGTGCTGGCCTTGGCTGGAGATGACGATAGCCTATTGCCTGATTATATCCTATATATAGGTGATATGCTGGTGAGCAAGCGTATCAGGAACTTCCTGCGCAAGGCAGACAAGGCTACCGTGATGATGGTGAGCAGCGATGGACAGGTGCATGACACCACCATGCACATGGACACCATTGTTGAGGCCTGCCCTTCTGAGGTGCTGAGGGGGTTCCTGCAAATTCAGGATGATGTGAAAACGGCAGATCCATCAGTCTCTGCATCGCGAAAAACGTATTTGGAGAGATGGAAAAAACTTCATGCAGAGGCAGAACGAAAGATAGAAGACTATGCGCCTGTTTTCTCTCAGATGGCTGTCGTAAGCTATTTTGAGCAACAACTTGAGGACATGGAGTATGATTTCTCGGTGCATTATGCCAATAGCTCGGCCGTCAGACTAGCCAATATCTATGCCGCACACCCCGTTTACTGCAACCGAGGTGTCAACGGCATCGAGGGGTCGCTCTCCACGGCAGCTGGCTTTTCTGTAGTCAGTAGCAAAAGGGTATTTTGTGTTATCGGCGACCTGAGTTTCTTTTATGACCAGAATGCACTATGGAACCAGAACCTGAATGGCAATTTCCGTATCATCTTGCTCAACAACGGGAAAGGTGGCATTTTCGACCTCCTTCCCGGATTGGGACAGAGTGAGGCTAGTGAAAGGCTGGTCAGTGGAGTACACCATACTTCGGCACAGGGTATCTGCACCCAGAATGACATCGGTTATATGAAAGCGCAAAATATGGCTGAACTGCAGATGGGCATGATGGTGCTGCTGACAGAGGAGCGTCAGCGGCCCATGCTGCTGGAGGTGTTCACCGACGCGGAGGCAGATACTCGGGCATTTAGAGCGTATTTATCTTGTTTCAAACCAATTCAATGATCAATCAACAATGGAAAAAAGAGAATGGACCAAGATCAGGGATTTCCAGGATCTGATTTTTGAGCAATATCATGGCATCGCGAAGATTACCATCAACCGACCGCGTTATCGCAATGCCTTCACACCACGGACGACACTCGAACTGTCGCAGGCTTTTGCCTATTGCCGTGAGGCCCAGGATATTTATGTCGTCATTCTTACTGGGGCAGGCGACAAGGCATTTTGTTCGGGTGGTGATATGAATGTGAAAGGAAGGGGTGGCTATGTTGACGAGGAAGGTGTCCCCAGACTGAGCGTGCTTGATGTGCAGATGCAGATCCGCAGGCTGCCAAAACCCGTCATTGCCATGGTCAACGGCTATGCCATTGGTGGCGGTCATGTGCTGCATCTCGTGTGCGATCTGACCATCGCCAGTGAGAATGCATTTTTCGGACAGACTGGCCCCAAGGTTGGCTCCTTTGACGCAGGATTCGGTGCTTCTTATCTTGCTCGTATTGTGGGTCAGAAAAAGGCTCGTGAGATTTGGTTCCTTTGTCGGCAGTATACAGCGGCGGAGGCTGAGCGCATGGGTATGGTCAATAAGGTGGTGCCTTTTGAACGATTGGAGGATGAGTGCGTGGAATGGGCAGAAATCATGATGGAGCGTAGCCCGCTGGCCTTGAGGATGATCAAGGCGGGACTCAATGCAGAGCTCGACGGACAGGCAGGTATCCAGCAGCTTGCTGGCGACTGCACCATGCTCTATTATTTCCTCGATGAGGCACAGGAGGGTGGCCGTGCTTTCCTCGAGAAGCGTAAGCCCGATTTCTCACAATATCCCAATTTGCCGTGA
>CAMZHP010000209.1 GCA_947306845.1 uncultured Prevotellaceae bacterium | reverse complement strand
ACCTGCGACCGCCTGGTCCCAAACCAGGAGCGCTACCGGACTGCGCTACACCCCGAATGCTTTCCTGCTGGAAATGCGGGTGCAAATTTACGGATTAGTTTTGGAACAAGCAAATTTTGAAGAAGTTTTTTATGGGGTCTTTGGAAATAAAGACGAAATAGGAAGCCTGCACACCACTCCTTTCGGGGCAGCTTGGACATCGTCTCAAAAGAAATAAGAGGCCGAAAACGACAAAAAGCTGACTATTTTGCAGATATTCGAGAATTATTGTGTAAATTTGCCACCCGAAAGCATAAAAGCAGTTGCATTTGTCAACCCAACACAAGGTTATGGAATATTCACAATATTTACACCCAGAATTAGAGACGATGCCCGAAGAGGCACTTCGTCAGTTGCAGTTGGACCGTCTTAAGAAGACTGTTGCCCACTGTATGAACTCACCTTTCTATCAGGAGAAGTTTGCAGAACTTGGCATCACGCCCGACGACATCCAGAGTCTGGATGATGTGAGCAAGCTGCCATTCACCACGAAGGACGACCTTCGTGAGCACTATCCTTTCGGCCTGGCCTGTGTTCCACTGCGTGATTGCACCCGTCTCCACTCTTCGAGCGGCACAACCGGCAATCCCACCGTCGTGCTTCACACCCAAAAGGACCTTGACGAATGGGCCAAGGCAGTGGCGCGATGCCTGTGGATGGTAGGCAGCCGCCCCGAGGACGTGTTTCAGAACTCCGCCGGTTACGGCATGTTCACCGCCGGTCTTGGTTTTCAGTATGGCGCCGAGAAGGTAGGTATGCTCACCGTTCCCGCCGCCGCCGGCAACACCACCCGTCAGATCAAGTTCATCAAAGACTTTGGCACCACGGTGCTCCATGCCATTCCCAGTTATGCCTCCCGTATTTACGAGGTGATGAGAGAAGAAGGTGTGGATCCCCGCCGCGACACCAAGCTCCGTGTGCTGTGCATCGGAGCCGAGCCCCACAGCGAGGAGCAGCGCCGTCGCATCGAGCAAAACCTTGGTGTGAAAGCCTACAACTCATACGGCATCTCAGAGATGATGGGTCCGGGCGTAGCCTTCGAGTGTCCTGAGCAGAACGGCATCCACATCTGGGAAGACTATTTCATCGTTGAGATCATCGACCCCGTCACCCTGCAGCCCGTTGAGGACGGCCAGTTGGGTGAATTGGTCATCACCACCATCAACCGCGAGGCGATGCCGCTGTTGCGCTACCGCACTCGCGACCTGACCAGCATCATCAGCGGCAAATGTCCCTGTGGCCGTACCCACAAGCGGCTGGCCCGCCTGCAAGGCCGCAGTGATGATATGATGATTCTCAAAGGCGTGAATATCTTCCCCATCCAGATAGAGAAGATCCTGCTGAAGTTCAAGGAACTCAGCACCGACTACCTCATCACCCTCCAGACTGTTGACGGCAACGACACGATGACCGTTGACGTGGAGCTTCGCGACCTGTTCACCGACGACTATCAGCGTCTTCAGAGCCTCACCCGGGAGATCACTCGCCAGTTGAAAGACGAGATTCTCGTCACTCCCAAGGTGCATCTTCTGCCCAAAGGCGGCATCCATGCCTCAGACGAGGGCAAGGCAGTCCGCGTAAAAGACTTGAGAAAACTATTCTAATACCCCATTCACATGACAATCCATCAACTTTCCATCTTCATTGAGAACAAGTCAGGTTCCCTGGTCAAGGTGCTTGGTCTCTTCCGTCAGTTTGGCCTGCAGATTATCGCTTCGACCATTCCCGACACCGCAGAGAACGGCATCTACCGTGTGATATGCGCAGAGCCCCTCCGGGCATACGAGGGGCTGAAAAAGGCCGGCATCCCCGTAGCCCTCTCCGACGTGTTCGCCATCGAACTCGACGACCAGCCCGGCCGTGCCGCCGATGCCGTAGAGATTCTGAGCAATGCCGGCATAGGCCTGACCTATCTCTACAGTTTCCTGCTCCGCGGGAAAGGCATTCTCGTTTTCCGCACCGACAACCCCACTCTTGCCCGTGAGACCATCATCCTCAACAACATGAAGTTCATTGCCGAGAAAGACCTCTCGGTGTGGGCATAAGCTAAGTCGGTTTGCGAAGTGGAGTTTACATTTTGAAGTCCGCCTCGGAATACTTGGCAAAAATACACTAAAAAGAATGATGCATCAGTTGAAAATATGCATCATTCTTTTTTTGCTCCTTGAATAATTCCTACCTTTGCACTTCCATTTCATTTAGGAATCAGCCACTTCCATATCATATTGGCATTAGACACTTACATATACGATATAAGAAAGTTATTAGTATTTATCAACTGCATTATAAAAAAGTAGGAAATGTTTAAGATTTTCCCAGGCTTTCAACTTGTAGAAGCCTACCATCAAGTGAGCCACGCCAGGAAATACCATCCTGGCAGAGTGATCAAGAAAACCACTCAAGCCATTTTTGTACTCATCGTGACACTGATTCTGTGGAACCTTCCCTCAAGTGCCTTCGGTATCGACGGTCTTACCGTGGTACAGCAGCGCATCATTGCCATTTTTGCCTTTGCCACCCTGATGTGGTTGCTCGAAGTTGTCTCGTCGTGGGCCACGTCGGTTGCCATCATCGGACTGCTGCTGCTTTTTACCTCCGATTCAGGCATCATTTTCATGTGCGATGAGACCAAGGTGGGCACCCTGCTCTCCTACAAAGGAATCATGGCCACCTTTGCCGACCCGGTGATCATGCTGTTCATCGGAGGTTTCGTGCTGGCCATCGCCGCCACCAAGACTGGTCTCGACGGGCAGTTGGCCAAGGCGCTGATCAAGCCTTTCGGCAACAAGAGCGAGAATGTGCTGCTCGGCTTCATCCTCATCACCGGCCTGTTCTCCATGTTTGTCTCCAACACTGCCACTGCAGCCATGATGCTCACCTTCCTCACCCCGGTGTTCAAGCAGCTGCCCCCGGAGGGCAAGGGCCGCATAGCCATGACCCTCTCCATCCCCGTTGCCGCCAATCTCGGCGGTATCGGCACCCCCATCGGCACCCCTCCCAACACCATTGCCCTGAAATACCTCAACGACCCCGAAGGTCTCAACATGAACGTTGGTTTTGGTGAATGGATGCTTTACATGGTGCCACTGGTTGCCGTGCTGCTGTTCATCAGTTGGATACTGCTCAAGAAGATGTTCCCCTTCACCCAAAAGACGGTTGAACTTGAGATAGAGAGCAACATGAAGCGCGACGCCAAGACCTACATCGTGATAGTCACCTTCTTTGTGACCGTGGCCCTGTGGCTGCTCGACAGCGTGACAGGCATCAACTCCTATACCGTCGCCTTGATACCGTTTGTGGTATTTTCCTTGACGGGAGTCATTACCAAATACGACCTCGAGGAGATCAACTGGTCTGTCATCTGGATGGTGGCCGGTGGTTTCGCCCTCGGCTATAGCCTGAATTCCTCAGGTCTGGCTGAGAAGATGGTGGAGTCGATCCCCTTCGGCAATTTCTCTCCGCTGCTGATTCTCATTCTCTCAGGCGTCATCTGCTATGCCCTGTCCAACTTCATCAGCAACTCGGCCACTGCTGCGCTGATGATGCCCATTCTCGCTGTGGTCTGCACCGCCATGGGCGACAAGCTGGATGCCATCGGCGGCACCTCCACTGTGCTCATTGGCATCGCCATCGCCGCATCGAGCGCCATGGTGCTTCCCATCTCCACTCCGCCGAATGCCCTCGCCTACTCCACCAACCTTGTGGACCAGAAAGACATGTCCCGCATCGGCCTGATTGTTGGCGCCATCTCCATCATCCTGGGTTATGTGCTGATGTTCTTTATTGGTTCCGCACACCTTATTTAAATTGAAATGAAACTGATCGGAATTATCCCAGCCCGTTATGCCTCGACCCGCTTTCCAGGCAAGCCCTTGGCCATATTGGGTGGTAAGACAGTGATAGAACGAGTCTATGAAAAGGTATCGTCGGTGCTCAGTGACTGCTATGTAGCCACTGACGACCAACGCATTGCCGATGCTGTTGTGGCATTTGGCGGTAGGGTTGTCATGACCTCAGCCGACCACAAGAGCGGCACCGACCGCATTGCCGAGGCGATGGAGAAGATTGGCGGCGACTTTGACGTGGTGGTGAATGTGCAAGGCGACGAGCCGTTCATCCATCCCGAGCAGATCGTCACTCTCTGCCATTGTTTTGACGATCCGAAGACACAGATAGCCACATTGGGCAAGCCTTTTGCCAGCATGGCAGAAGTTGAGAATCCCAACTCTCCCAAGATTGTGGTCGACAACCGGGGCTTTGCCCTTTATTTCAGCCGCAGCGTCATCCCCTTTGTCCGTGGTGTGGAGCGGGAGGATTGGCTCAGCCATTATCCTTTTCTAAAGCATCTGGGCCTCTATGCCTACCGTACGGAAGTGTTGCGGGAAGTGACTCGTCTGCCGCAGTCTTCCTTGGAGAAGGCAGAGAGTCTTGAGCAACTGCGCTGGTTGGAGAATGGCTATCGCATCCGTGTGGGGCTGACCGACCAGGAAACCGTCGGCATCGACACCCCGGAGGATTTGGAAAGAGCAGAAAAATACCTGAGTTCAATATCATGAACTCAGGTATTTTTCATTGATGTAGCTTTTGATCAATAAACCCTCAGTTGGTCGCCGGTCTTGATATTGTAATCCGGATCAAGATGATTGAGCTTGTATAGGTTTGACAGCCTCATGCCATAGGTTTGGGCGATGGTGTACATGCTCTCGCCCTGCTTGACCACATGCCGATAGTCACGGTAGCGTCTGTCGGCTTTCTTTTGTTTCTTGCGCAAATAGACCACATCACCCTCACGCAGTGTGTCGTCAACATCACGCTCGTTGTATTTGGCCAGGTTGGAGGCAGAAACTCCCACTTCCTTTCCGATGGACTCGAAAGAGTCGCCTCGGCGTGCATATACATAATAGTTCTGGTTGTATGCCTTGATGGGATGCACGGTATAAACGGCTCTCCTGGTGACTGGCGTCACCGTCTCCACATTCTCTGCTACCACTTTTCTCGCGGGAGACATGGTGTCGTACTTGTAGAGCTGATAGGTCTCGATGATGTTGATAAGGCGTTGCGCATACTTAGGATTCGTGGCATATCCACATTCTTTCAATCCCTTGGCCCATCCCCGGTAATCGGTGATATTGAGAGAGAAGAGCCTTTGGTAACGCTCCCTGTTGGCAATGAAACGGCTATGGTCCTCATAACTCTCACGCGGACTGTCGTAAGCCCTGAAGCTCTCTTGCTTCTTGTCATCATCATGCTTGATGGTACGCCCCTGCCATCCGTGACTCTTGATGCCGAAATGGTTGTTTCCGCAACGAGACAGATAACTCTTACCCGCTCCACTCTCAAGCAGTCCTTGCGCGAGTGTGATGCTGGCAGGTATGCGATAGTTGGCCATTTCTTCAATGGCAATATCCTTATACTGGTCGATGTATTCCTGATACTCCGCACTCCACCTGACCTGGGCAGATGCAACAAGAGAAGTCAGGAAAAGGCATAATGCCATTATAGTAGTTCTTTTTTTCATCCTAATCAATCTGAAATATAGCCATTTTGGCTGAAAATGGTAGAAATAAGTGAGATTTAGGTGTCCGGCATCACGCCGGTTAGGAAAATAGCGGCAGCAAAGATAATAAAAAAACTCCAAAGAAATTGTCCATTTGGCAAATTTTAACAATAGTTTTTGGATTGGTGTGACTATTCAGCGAATCATCTTTTTGAGTCGCCTATGGCGAGAAATTTTAAGAAAATGTTTAAGAAAATTATAAGAAAATATTTTTTTACCATTTTTTTATTCATTTTTTTATCATTTCTGCCCGTCAGGGCACTCCAAATGATGATTCGCTCCTATATTACAAACCTGTAATTCAATATTTCGCTGGGGAGAAATCCCGTGGTGAACTGAATAATTACTGGGATTGTCAACCATTCTTCGAACAGCGGTACTATCGGGATGGACGGTGTCGATTGGCCAAAATGAAGAAAAATCAAAAAAAATAGCGATTTCTTGTTCAAATTGTGACAGGTTTTTCGTTATATAAGTGTAATGACACAAGAAGATTTCAAAAATATGGCCAACGAGATGCGGACAAAGGCCGTGTCGGTAGCTGAGAAGTTCGG
>CAMZHP010000208.1 GCA_947306845.1 uncultured Prevotellaceae bacterium | reverse complement strand
ACAACTACAACCAGGAGGAGGCCTTCATCCCAGGCATCAACAACGAGGACATCGTGCCGCTGTTCGACCAGTATGGACAGGCCAACAACACCATCCGTGTGGGCACCAACCATGCGTTCAACATGTTCTATAACGTCAACGCTGCATATAAGTTCAATATAGGTGAGACACACAAGTTCAATTTCAATGCAGGATGGCAGGCTGTCACCACCTCCTATGAGTATGACGCGGGATTCGGACGCAACTCCAACAACGACTTCTATCAAACGCTCGGTGATGCACAGTCGTTGGGAAAGTTTTTCTCGGGCTACAACAATAAGTGGAACTGGATGAACGTCTATGCCCATGCAGACTGGACCTTCAACAATTTGGTCAAGGTAGGCTTCACGGGAGCGTTCGATGGCGCCTCCTCTATCGGAAAGAATGCCACGAGAATGACATTCTATCCCGCAGCCGACGTAGTGTTCATGGCAGCCAATCTGCCATCGCTAAGAAATGTCAGTTGGCTCGACAAACTCAATGTTTACGCCAGTTACACGATGACGGGCAACAGCCGGTTCTCTTCAAAGTATGGTAAATACTACTATACATCCAACCCCTATCAGACCATTTCGGGCATCATTCGCGCCAATGTGCCAAGCACCAATCTCAAGGCGGAACGCGACCGTACACTGAATTTTGGGTTGGAAACTGCTCTGTTGCATCATCGAGTGATGCTGGGTGTGGGCTACTACAACACCAAGGCCACTGATGTGCTCATCTCAGGCAATCGCACACCGATTCTCGGTTCCAGTTCCTACTATAGCAATGAGGCCGAACTCCAGTCCAAAGGCTTTGAGGTTTCGCTGGCTGTTACCCCGATTTCGACGAGGAACTTCAGTTGGACCATCGGAGGCAATGTCACCACTTTGAACAATAAGGTCAATTCTTTGGGAACTCTGCCAGAAATCGTCACTTCACTGACTGATGACGCACAGGTCATCACAAGGGTAGGGGAGAACCCCTATTCGTTCTACGGACTGAAATCATTGGGCGTGTTCAAAACCACTGCAGAGGCTGAGGCTGCCAACCTGATGGCCAACGGACAAAAGTTCGCAGCTGGTGACGTGCATTATGAGGATGTCAACAAAGATGGCGTCATCGACAATGATGACAGACAGCTCATCGGTTCGGCAACTCCCGACCTTTTCGGCTCGTTCTTCACCAGGATTGAGTACAAGAACTTTGCCCTTGACCTCACTTTCGCCTATGCGTTCGGAAATGATGCATACAATGCTGTAAGAAGGATAACGGAGTCGGAAAAGGACTTTTCCAACCAAGCTTCATCGGTCAACCGTCGCTGGCTGATGGAAGGGCAGGACACAGATATGCCGCGAGTGCGCTACAATGACCGTGTTGGCAACAATGCATTCAGCGACAGATGGATAGAGAATGCAGGATATGTCAAACTGCGTGACATCACCCTAAGTTATACTTGGAACAAGCTAATCTGGAACTTCATCCAGGGCGGTACGGCTTTCGTGACAGGACAAAACCTGTTCTGCATGACCGACTATCTCGGACTCGATCCGGAATTCTCTTATTCTTACAGTTCTCTCATGCAAGGAGTTGATTATGCCAAGGCCACTGCACCACGCTCCGTGAGACTGGGTGTCAACCTGAGATTCTAAACAATAACTACAGAAACAAGAACGATATGAAACGGATATATTCATTCATACATACACTTTGTCTGCTGGGAAGCTTTGCCACTCTTTGTGCCTGTTCCGATTTCTGGGACCCTGAGACAGAAGACGAGTTCAACGGAGAGAACGGATTCACCTCAAACACAGAGATGTATACAGGATTTCTTGGTATCATGACCAAAATGCAGGCTGTCGGCGACAAGGAGATTCTGCTCACAGAGACACGCGGTGAATTGATAGAGCCTACAGATGAGTCGAGCAATGAGCTGATTGCATTGTATAACTACGATCAGAACCTGCAGACCAACTCGTATGCCAACCCACAGGGATTCTATGAGGTCATCATCGCTTGCAATGACTATCTCGACAACATGAGAGAATACAAGTCAAAACCCAATGTGGATATGGAAGCATGGAAGTCGCTCGTGGCATCCACCGTGAGAACCAAGGTGTGGACATACAAGACTTTGGCAGAAATCTATGGAAAGGCTGTGTGGTTTGATGACCCCATCACCGAGATGACGGAGATTCGTACGGGAGATCGGTTCCAACTGCTTCAACTTCCCCAACTTATCGACCGATGCCTGCAATTGATGGAACAAGGGTATGAGGGCGTTGATACCAGTCTGGAAATCGATTGGTATGAGTGGCTTGATCCCACTCACAGCGTGAGCCTCTCAAGCAGCCAGTATAGGAAGTGGAACTATATGGCACCTTCTTATGCCGGACTTCTCGCTGAGCTCTGTCTGTGGAAGGGGGCCGTCCTGGATGCCGAGAAACAGGATGCCACTGCTTTTTACAAGAGAGCCGCTGATGTGTTGCTTGCTGCTCTGGGAAAACAGATCAATGTTACTTCCGACCCTGGTTCCAACGTCTATTGGTTGCCTTCTGCAGCCACACCAGGACACTATTCTCCGATATGGAATAACAGCCAGCCTTATCCTTATGAGGCGGTATCGGCCATCATCTATGACTATACCAACAACCAGACAAACACGCTGCTCAAGCATTTCTCCAATGAGTACCCCAATGAGTATCTCCTTCGTCCCTCGGAGAAAGGTAAAGCTCGTTTCACAGATGCCAGCTTCAATGGTGGTGCCACAACCTCCGACACACGTTACAAATGTTTGTTCGGAACGTCTTCAGGACAGCCCTATATCGCTAAGTTCCGCCCTGTGGGAAGTACGGCACGTGTCAATGCCTATCAGGATGACTGCCATATCTATATTTACCGTGCGACGCAGTATCACATGATGCTTTGTGAGGCACTTAACCATCTCAAACGTTTCATCGCTCTCAATGCTGTGCTCAACACAGGAGTCAAGGCTGGTGAGGGGGATGACTGCTTCAATCCCAGTCTGCCAGAATGGGAGGGCTTTGCCAGCACTGTTGACCCCACCAAATGCGACTGGACAGGAACAGCCAATTGGGGCACGCGCAAATATCCGTCGCTCGGCATCCGTGGATGCTTTACAGGACTTGTACCTAGAAATGTCAAGGTCAACTCCTACGAGTTAGGCGAACAGGGCACACTGAGATTCAACGACATGGCATTGATGGATGAGGCGATGCTGGAGTTTGCTGCCGAGGGCAAGGTTTATCCGATGATGAACCGTATGGCAGTACGCTATGCCGACCCTTCCATCGTTGCCGACAGGGTCTGCGGCAAATATGATAATGAGGCTCTCGCAGCAACGGTCAGGCAGCGTATCATGGAGGGCGCCAACTGGGTGCCGTTCGACCTTCAGTTCCAATGATCACTTTTTTCAAATCTCTAAATATTTATCATTATGAGAAAATTTTTTACCTTAACCATGCTTCTTGTGCTGGCTGTAAGCGCCAATGCACAGGAAACCTACCGTAAGTCATGGGACTTCACCAAATGGAGTGCCAAGACGGTAGAGAACTTAAAGGCCGAGTCGGCCAAAGGACCCACCACCGGCGCTTGGTCGGATGTGGAGAAAAAAGATGCCACGGCTCCTACTGATTTGTCAAAGGACAACTGCTTCTGGGAAGTGACGGCACAGGGCGTGGCCACCGAAGGCGCTACCCTCATGGCCAACGGCGAGGTGATTCCCGAACTCGAGGGGTTACTCTACACCAACACCACCGCCCGCTCACTCGCTATCGCTGTCAACTACTTGGAGCCCAATTCCTCAAGTGGCTTCGGTCCCTATCAGGGTGCTTCCTACCTTTGGCTGGGTAGCTCTAAGAAAAACTATTTCATCATTCCGCACGTGGCTCCTGGAACCACCATTAAGATGGGTGTGGAGTCACACAAGCTGACGGATGCCCGTGGCGTAGAGCTGTATCTTGGCGCTGGCACATCTGGCACCAAATTGTTGGGGCCTGACGGCAATGCTGTGGCTGCTCCTACCACCTATCAGGATCAGGAATGGGTGGTTCCCACCGATGCTGCTGATACACCCAATGAGGATGGTACCTACAACATCCAGATCTACAACACCAATGGCTGCCACATCTACTACATTACAGTAGGCGAGGGTGACGAGCCTCCTGTGGAAGAACAGAAAAACATTGGCTATCTGTTTAATGCCAGCAATGCCGAGGACTATGCCTATGCATTCATCAGCGGCGACAGTCGCTTCCAGGTGACAGACATCGATGTGGCTGCCGTACAGCCCACAGCAGAGGAGCTGAAGGCTTACGACGCTATCGTTATCAGCCCCACCATCGCTGCCGACAATGCTTATCTGCCAGTCATCAAACAGGTCATCGCTTATGTACCTGTGCTCAACCTGAATCCCAATCTGTATGAGGCTTTGGGATATGGCAAAGCTGTGAAGACATCAACCAACATGCTGACCATCGTCGATGAGGCCAATGCTGCTTTTGAGAACTTTGACACAGCAGCTGGCATAGAACTCCTTCGTGAGGGTGGAATCACAGGTGTAGAACTGGGTGACTATTTTGCTAATGATGCTATATTGGCCAAGGCTGGAGAGACTGTTGCCATGCACATGCACAACAAGACCCGCAATGCTTATATGCTTCTGCCGCTGACCCTTGAGGATATGCTTAATGCCTCTGAGGACGCACTGGTCAGCCTGCCGTCACAGGCATTGGCTGCCGTGGCTGCCACCAAAAACAACGTGGTGCCTGTGAGCAAGCCCAATATCCAGCAGGACAAGCAGGACGGACAGACTATAGTGACCATCATTTCTGCCAATTCTGTGGCCATTTATTACACCACCGACGGGTCTGATCCCACCACAGCCAGCACTCGTTATGAGGGACCGTTCACTATTACATCACCTTGCACCGTCAAGGCATTTGGCGTGGGGGATGGTTATCTCGACAGTGAAATTGCCGAAGCTGCCATCATCATCATGGGCAAGGCTGCAGAACCAACGTTTGCCATTACCCGCGAGGCAGGCAAGTCTTTAGTTACCATCAATGCCGCCACTAATGGCGCAGTGGTTTACTACAACTTTGCCAACAGTTCCGACATCACTGCTTCAAAGGCTTATACCGAACCTGTGGAGATAACCACTCCAACTACTATTTATGCTTTCGCAGCTGGCGATGATTTCCTGCCATCCGAACTGGTTTCTGTGTTTGTGGGTGTCAACGGCATCGACAAGAACAACATCCGCTGGGACATCATGGCTCACTTCGACGCCAATGCCGATGAGTGGTCGGGCAAGGGCCAGCAGACCGACGACAGTGGCAACATCATCAATGCCAACTACTTCTTCACCTGGGGCAAGAACGCCGGCCAGTATCTTGACATGAACTCCATCAAGGAGATCGTGAAGACGGAGGAGGGCAACGACTCCACCATCTACAACCCGCTTCCCGCCGAGGTGTATGAGTCAGGCGACTGGCGCCTGAAGTCCATCGGCCAGGTGATGACCTGGGAGAAGCTGGACTATAAGTTCAACATCGGCGACACGAACTACCGCAATCCCGACGCCGCTGAGGATGTGATTGGCGTGAACGACACCAACGGCATCACCAACAACGCAGTGACTTTCGGCAAGCAGCCTACCGACGGCCCGTTCAATGCCAGCCTGGAGACAACCAAGAAGTATCAGGCTCCGTTTGATGTGGTCATCTATGCCGGCAACGGCAACGACGGTCAGATTCCGACCATGCAGGTGGAGGTGTCTGCCGACGGTGAGACCTGGGCGAAGATCGGCGACGTGAACTACTCGCTCATCAAGCGCAACTGGAAGCGCACCCAGCTGAGTTATGACGGAACCGACGAGGTGTATGTGCGCATCCTGCACACGGAAGCCAAGTCGGGCGGTCAGGTCTATGACATGTACCTGATGAACAACGGTGAGTACTCGAAGCAGTATGACGAGGGCTCGCAGGATGGCATCGGCGTTGTGGGCATGGGCTCTGAGGTGGTTCGCACTGAGGTTTATACTGTCAATGGCATGCGTGTGTCTGCTTTGGGCAAGGGTGTCAATATTCTCCGCACGACCTATTCTGACGGTTCGGTGCGCGCACGCAAGGTGATTGT
>CAMZHP010000207.1 GCA_947306845.1 uncultured Prevotellaceae bacterium | reverse complement strand
AGCCGGTCCATCCGTTAAAGTCGTAGTAATGGCCGACTCGCTCGGTATGCAGACGCATGAATGTGGGATTGTTGGAGTTGAGCGGCTGGTCGGTGCCTGCTTCTATCCAACCCAGTGAGTGACCGGGACGGGTGATGCGCCATGCGGTGCCAGGGCCCCAACCGTCTCGCTCAGTAGGATTGAACTCAAAGGAACCGTTTTGGATCAGTTCGGCATAAAGACCGCCGTCGGCGGCACTGCTGATGTCCTCAAAGAAAATACCGAGAAGTTCGTCACTGATGGCCTTGCCTCCAGCAGGGGCTTTCATCGTTTTTTGGGCGTAAATACCCACACATGCAACCAACAGGGTTGCTACTAATGTCAATTGTTTCTTCATCGTTTGTAGGATTGATGTTGTTGAATTTTCTGCTAAATTAACAATTATTTCTTAAATCTATGGCCATTTTGTATTAAATGATTGCTCCTAAATACAAAAAGAAAACAATGTGATACAATTGTCGACTTCCCCTCAGAATTTGTTTCGTAACTTTGTTCCCAATATCGCAACTAACTTATCTTTTTTATAGTCAATATGAGAAAATTACTCACAGGGATGCTGGCTTTGATGATGTCGGCAAGCATATCGGCCTACTCGCCGTGGAAGAAAGGTGGATTTGAAACGAAGAAATACAGAAACCTATTTACAGAGATGGGGTATGGAAAAAAGGAGGTGGATAAGAAATTAAAGGAGGTCTTCAATGATATATTTTATGGCCCCAACAAGGTGTATTTCGAGGTGGGAGACTCCATGGCATATATTTCCGACATCAAAAACCATGATGCGCGTACTGAGGGTATGTCCTATGGTTTGATGATTGCCGTACAGTTTAATGAGAAAGAGATTTTCGACAAGCTCTGGAGATGGAGTAAAAAGTATATGCAGCACCAGTCTGGTATCAGAGAGGGCTATTTCGCATGGAGCTGCAAGACTAATGGCACGCGCAACGCTGACGGGGCAGCATCGGATGGTGAACTCTATTTCATCACTTCACTCATCTTCGCTTCCAACCGATGGGGCAATTATACAGTTATCAATTACATGGCGGAGGCACAGCGCATCCTCAATTGTATACAGCCAAAGGAATACGATGCTCCGGCTCGTGGCGGCTTTGGTGGCTTTGGTGGTTTCGGTGGACAACAGCCACAGCAGTCGCAGCAAAACCAACAGCCACAGAAACAAAAAATGTATCTGATCGACCCTGAGACAAAGCTTATCACCTTTACTCCTGATGGATTCGGACAGCGGTTCACCGACCCTTCCTATCATATTCCAGCTTTCTATGAGGTATGGGCGAAATGGGGAGACGACGGACGCGCTGACTTATGGAAGGAGTGTGCAGAGAAGAGCCGTGAGTTTTTGCATAAATGCATCAATGAGAAAACGGGGCTGAATGGAGACCAGTGTCAGTACGACGGCAGTGAGATGCAGATGCCACGATTCCCAGGGATGCAACAAAGACCGCAGGGTGCTCCCCGCCGGAATGGCAACAACAACTTCCGCTATGACTCATGGCGAGTACCCATGAACATCACCCTTGACTACGAGTGGAGTTGCGCTGACCGTGAGTGGCAGCAGGCTTACGGCGAGAAGATACAGAATTTCTTCTACTCCCAGGGGGTCAACGATTTTGTCGACCAATATCGTCCAGACGGCTCATTGCCGGAGGAAAATGAAATACTGCCTGCTGGTGGGTTCCGCAAATTACGCCATTCCATCGGTTTGGTTTCCACGGTGGCTGCAGCTTCCATGATGTGTAGCCATGAGAAAAGTAAGGAGTTTGTAGATGCCTTGTGGAATGCAAAGCACGTGCCCTTCGAGGATGGCTATTTTGATGCCTATTACGATGGTCTCCTCAGACTCTTCGCCTTCATGCACCTCAGCGGAAATTACCGTGTCATCTTCCCCAAATAAGGGGAGGCGACACGGTAATCTTTATGTTTTCTTTTCCGTACGCGGTGGCTTGCCACCGCTCTTTTTATGTCTTCTCCGAATTCGGTAGCTTTGCCACCGACCTTTACATGTTGGCCGATGATACGATTACCTTGGCACTCGAGTTGGAGTAGATGCTTGGTATGGTAAAGCTTACTCCATCGTATGACAAGGTAGAACCACCCTTCACGTTCACGTCCTTGTATTTCTTGCTTCCATGTGTCGAGGTGGCGGCGCCGGTGGTGGCTTTTCCACCGATGCCCATCAGTGTCGCTCCGTTGGTGAGTACTGCGTAGTCAGTCTTGAAGGCGGTCCCGCTTTCGGGGGAGGCGCACGAGAGGATGGTGCCGCCGCTGAGTGTGATGTTGCTGTCGCTCTTGATGGCTTGTGGCTTGGTATCAAGAGTGCCATATTCATATACATCTCCTGTTGTTACTACGGTGAGTGTGCCTCCGTTAATAGTGATGGCACCTGTGGAGTTGATTCCTTTGCCCCCTGATCCAGTACTCGTCAGCAGCATCGTGCCACCTGTCATCGTGAAAGTACCGTCACATTTCGCTGCGGCATTGCTCGAAAGGTCGGCCTCTGTGCTATCATAGATGGCGTTACCGCTGGTCGTTGCGGTGATCATACCGCCTGTCACCACCATGTTGTCATCGCATTTTAAAGCTTTTGTAGCATTGCCGGTAGTCGTCACGGTGAGAGTTCCGCCGGAAAGAGTCATCATCCCGTTGTCTGTCTTGTCAGATTTTTTCTTTTCCACATCAATGCCGTCTCCGCTGGAAGTGATGCTCAGCGTGCCTCCAAGCATTTTGAAATACTGGTTGATATGGAAACCATCGCCAAGGGCCTTGCTCACGGTGATGGTGCCTAGACCTTCATTGAACAAAGTGTACTCATCACTGCAGTAGGCGTGCTTCACATTTCCGGTGATATTCAGACTGCCAGTTCCTGTCCATGATGAGTGTCCGTCGACATAGAAAGCGGCTTTGTGCCCATCGCTGTCATCATCGCCCCCGGCCGATATCCCGTCGGCAAGTGAGTTGGCGGTCCCGTCAGCAAGACATACCCTGATCATCTTGCCATTTTGGATGTTGATGGCGGCACTGTCGGGATTGGTAAGTGTGAGGCTGTTGAGCACAAGCCCCATGGCGGTACTGCCTTCCATGTAGAACGAACCATTGCTGCTGTTGCCGCTGAGCGTGTAGGTCACCTCATTCTCAAGGCTGGCACTGGCGGCCACTCGAACATGTGCTCCATTCACTTCTGCGGTGATGTAGTGTGCTATGTTGCCCGATATCTCCACCTTGGCGGAGCTGCCATTGTAGTTCACTTTGATGGTGTTGTCACTCACGCTGCTATCATCTATGGTGATATTGGTAATGGCGCTAATGGGATAGGCCTTCTTGCCCACTGTGAGGGTGGTGGCATTGTCGTAGAGCATTTCGCCTGCTTGTGCAGCGGGGATGGCGTATGTCACGTCACCCATGTTGATGCGAAGCGTCTGGGAGTTGGCTGTAAGAGCTATTGCAGAAACTAAGGCAACTAAGAAATACTTTTTCATTTGACTGATGTTTTAATGACGTTTCCTGCACCATCTTTGAACATGTATAGACCTTTGGGAAGCCTGCTAAGGGCTTCCTGGGCATTATTGAACTGGCCGACAAAACTTCCTGCAGTGGTGTATGCTCTGATAGAACCTTCTTGTTGGAGGGATGGAAAAAGGGTGATGCCGGATGTTTCGGTGAAAAACATCTTGCTGAGGCTTGACAAAGGTATGGTGGTCCCGTCGCTCGATACAAGGTTGTTGCCTGAGAAGGTGAGAACCAGTCCGGAAACTGGCAATGACACGCTTGTGCCGTCGGTCTGTTCAAATGTAAGATAGCTAAAACTTTGTGCCTTACAGGTCGTGATGGCTAGTAGGGCGAACGCAATAAATAATGTTCTCTTCATCATTATTGATATAAATGGAATGATTGTTAGCTGGTTTGACAATTCGCAAGCAAAATTAAGAAAAAACGCACAAACAAGCAAGGTTTTATCCAATAATTCAACAAAAAGACTGACTCGGTAGTCTTAATTTGTTATCTTGTCAGTCAAAAGCCGGTATTGACATGAAGTTTTTTAACATAAAAAACATGGAAGTTGTCTCCCGACAACTTCCATGATCAAGTTTTTTCTAACTAACTTATTATCAACTATTCATTACTCTTCCTAATTTCTGGTGCAAAGATAAACCTTTTCTTGCAAACAAATAGAATAAATTGTGCAAAAACATAACGTAAACGTTTGCGCGATGCGTTTTTTTCATTATCTTTGCAGCATATTCTTAATTGATAGTTAAATGTCATGAAACAGCACAGGGTTTCTTTGAAAGATTTGGCCGATCAGCTCAATGTGTCTATTGCGACCGTCTCAAGAGCACTACGTGGCAGTCACGAGGTGGGGGAGGAGATGAGAGAGAAGGTAAAGGCCTTGGCCAAAAAACTGAATTATAGACCCAATCCTTTCGCACAGAGTCTGCGGAAGGAGGCTCCGCACATCATCGGTGTTGTGGTGCCCAATCTTGTCACGCATTATTTTGCAGCAGTGCTGGATGGGATTGAGGAATATGCACTCCGACAAGGCTATTCCGTATTTAGTTCCAACAGCCACGAGAATCATGAACGTGAAAAACAGGCCATCGACAACTTTATCTCCATGCATGTGGAGGGTATTATCGCGTGCCTTGCACAGGACACGGTAGATTACTCGCATTTTCAGGAGATTCACGACATGGGTATTCCGCTCGTGTTCTTCGCAAGAACATGTCTGCCAGAGCTGTTCTCACAGGTGGTTGCCAATGGCGACATTGCTGCGCAGGAGGCCACCCAGCATCTTATAGAGAACGGATGCCGCAGAATCGCGTTTATCGGAGGCCCCAACCACCTCGATATGGTAAAACGCAGAAAGCACGGATATCTGGAGGCTTTGCGAGACAACAGAATCCCCATTGAACGTGAGTTGGTGGCTTGTGGAAAAATCGATTTTGATGTTGCCAGGGAAGCTACTTTTAAATTGCTCGACAGTCCTAACCCACCGGATGCCATTCTTGCATTCAACGATATCATCACATATGCTGCCTTTGATGCCATCAAAAGCAGGGATCTCAACATTCCCAATGATGTCGCCATCATCGGATTTACAGACGGAGATACAGCGGCTTTCGTCACACCAAAATTGTCGGCCATCATGGATCAGGCACACATACAGGGCATGAAGGCTTGCGAATTGCTGATGAGGAATATCAATGGTGATCACAAAATCTATCAGGAGGTCATCCCGATGATCTTAAAAATACGCGACAGCAGTATCCGAACTCTAAAATCGGAGTGACTGGTGATTACAATTTCATTTTTAAAAGTCTTATCAAAAAAACAATCTCAAAAACAATATCAATGAACAAACTCCAATTTTTCTTCTCTGCCATCATGTTGCTGACTGCTTCTATGGCAGGTGCAGCAGGCTTTGAGCGTAATGGCAACACAGTCACCGTTCAGGTGACGAAACCACAGAATGATGGCGCACGAGTGGTGCGTCTTGAGGTAGTCAATGAAAATATCATTCGGGTAAGGGCAACATCCGAAGAGGTGCTGCCAGAGAAAAAAAGCCTCATCATCGTGCCCCAAAAGGCAAAACCTCAATTTGAGGTGTCTGAGAATGACAAAGGGGTTAGCGTGAAGGCGGCTAACATCTGTGCTGTGGTGGATAAAGCTACTGGCGACGTGGCTTTCTATGATGCTCAGGGCAAAAAGCTGCTCAAGGAGGCAAAAAACGGAAAGTCATTTAAGCACTTCAGGGTGCCGGAGAGGGAACTCGGTGTCCTGCAGCGGCAACTCTCGGAGGAGGAGCTTAACGGACTTTCATGGCAACTGCAGTTCGAAAGAGACCCACTGTTGAAGGCTGTCTATGGACTCGGACAGCATCAGGCAGAGGAATACAACATGCTCGGAAAGAATGAGGAACTATACCAATACAATACAAAGGTGAGTGTCCCGTTTGTGATGACCAACCTCAACTTCGGACTGCTGTGGGACAGCTACAGTTTGGGAAGATGGGGAAATCCCAATGACTATATCCAACTCAATAGGGCTTTTAAACTTTACGACAAGCACGGAAAAGTGGGACACCTCACAGGAACATACGTTGACAAGGACGGGAAGAAAATTGTACGTGAGGAAGACTCCCTCTACTAAGAGTTTGATTGCCCGTCTACCTCCAAGATCGGAAATGCA
>CAMZHP010000206.1 GCA_947306845.1 uncultured Prevotellaceae bacterium | reverse complement strand
GACTCGTCAGAGAGCTGGCCAGTCAGAGCAGCAAGGTTGGCAATCACATTGTCAACAGTTGCCTTGTCGGCTTTGTCATCAAGTTTTGAAAGAGCCTTGTTAGCGGTCTCAATCTGAGTCTCGAGAACAGCCACCTTTGCCAGATAGTCGGTCTCCAGGCCAGTGAGTTTCTCTCTCAAAGAAGAAACAGTAGCCTCGTCAGCCTTCTTGTCGATGGCGTCCTGAAGCTCCTTCTTCACTTGTGCGATCTGTGTCTCAAAAGAGGACTTGCTCGACTGCAACTCGGCCTCCAGAGCTGCCTTCACGTTCGTGAGCTCAGCACGAAGCGCGGCGACATCGTCACGGATAGCCTTGATGTCATCGTCGTTGTCCTTACAAGACGTGAAAACACTCACAGATGTCAGAATGAAGACACCCATAAGCAGAAAACTAAATAGTTTTTTCATACGATAACTGGTTAAAAATTAATAAAACTAAAGTTATATAAAATGTTGTCATTCAACGTTTTAAACGTCTAAGTAACCTTTTTTAAATGTGCGCATCTGAAGCCTCTCTCGCTGAGAGATATGGCTATTTTGTGGCAAAGATAGGCTATTTTTTCATTACTTGCAAGAATTTTTAAAAAAATTTTTTATAAATAATTAATAATTCCTCGATTTTCGTCAATAAGTATGAAAAAAAATGGCAAAATGCCAAAAACGTACCCATCTGTTTACACATTATTATAATTATGTCGAACTTTCGTTGGCAATCTGTGCAGAAAGCGTCCTTGCAGAGAACCATTTTGATGGGACGGCGCCATTTTCAATCTTCAATTTCAATCTTCAATCTCTTCATCACCCCTTTTCTGATGGAGTCGAGGCCGAAATCCTCCGGGCGGATGTCTTCGGGAGCAATCCAGAGACATTCTGCAGCATCGTCAGCAGCACGGAGGGTGGAGATATCGGCCACCTCGCATTTGAAAAACATGTCGAGCGTGGGGATGACCATGCCTGAATATAAATAGGTGTTGGGGATGCTGAACAGGTATTGCGCCGATGTGACCACCAGTCCTGTCTCCTCGAACACCTCGCGGGCGACGCCCTCCTCGGCGGTCTCACCTGTATCTGCGAAACCACCGGGCAAATCCAAGGTGCCGATAGCAGGCTCACGGCCGCGCCGCTCCACGAGCAAGCGTCCCTTACTGTCGGTGATGAATGCCACATAGGCACTGCTGGGATTGAGAAAAAACTCAAACCCGCAGTCTTCGCAGCGTTTACTCTTCACGCTGCTGGGCTCAAAATGCCGGCTACCACAAACAGGACAATAGGTGAATGAATTCATAAGAATTGAGAATTAAGAATTATGAATTAAGAATTATGATATCCATTGCATGTCGCAGAATTTAAACAACGGCGTATGCGTGAAACGCGTCTTTACAGAGAACTGTCTTGGTGAAAAGGACAAGGCGTTTCAATTTTCAATCTTCAATCTTCAATCTTCAATCTTCAATTTTCAATTATCCCATTCGTCTGTGCGGAAGGGGAAGAGGGGCAGGCCCGCGCCATTCTTGAGGTTGCCGATTTGGAAATTCTTGAAACAATAGCGCAGTGCCACCGGTTGCTTCACTTCTGGGCACACGATCTGAATGGTCTCATCCCAATAGCCGCCGCCGGGCCGCCAGAAATGTGTCGCCTTGGCCGGATGGAACACCCGGTCGGCTCCCGCCACCTCGAAGCCCTCGATGCCTTCGAAGCGGTTGATGCTGCCATAGTCGTCGCTGAGATGGATATGGATGGTGTCACCCACCACCTTCATGTCCTTATACGATGGACTCTTGCACCACACGTCTTGCATGCCGTAGGTCTGGTTGAGCGCCAGATAGGCCAGTCGTCTGCCCACGGCCCGTTTTTGTGCCGGGTGGATCTGTGTCGTCTCATACGGATATACCAGGTCGTTGGTGCACACCAAGCCGCTGTTGGGAATCTCCTTCGATGCCTTGTATTGCTGCTCGCGCAGCCGCGCGCCATTGTCACCATTCACATTGTCATAATGATAAGGGGCAATTTCGACGAAATAGAACGGTATCTCACCCAGTCCGAACTGTTCGCGCCACTGGTCCACCAAGATTTTCATCCGTTCCGAATACTGGTTGCCGGGATCGCCCACATTCGAGCAACCCTGATAATAGATGATGCCCTTCACCGTGTAGTTGAGGATGGGGTTGAATGTGCCGTTGCCCCACACCAATGCCCTGTGGTAGTCCCATTCGGGCTTGAAGCGCACGATACCGTCGGAGTCGGTGGGCTCCTTGGTGTATTTTTCCAGGTTTTCCTTGGTCAGCCAGCTCTCTACGCGCGTACCTCCTTTATTTGCTACAATCAGACCCACAGGGATGTCAAGCGCCTTCGTTACCGCCTGGGCGAAAAAATAGCCAGTGGCCGACAAGTCGCCCACGGTCTGCGGTCCCACCTCGCGCCACTCACACTGCGCGTCATCCTGGGGCGTCATCCTCATGATGCTCGGGATTTTCACATAGTGGATACCTCGGTACTCGCTTGCATGGAGCACTTCTTCGTTATACCCATCGACAGGACAGTTGCCGAATCCCCTGACCGGCATCTCCATATTGCTTTGTCCAGCGCACACCCATACCTCGCCAGAGAGTACATGGCTGATGGTGACCGGCTCTCCATCGTCGAAGGTGACGGACAGCGGAGTGTAGCTGGCCTCGGGCGTAGGCACTTTCACCATCCACTTGCCATCACGGCCTGTCGTCGCCGTATAGGTCTCTTTGTTCCACGACACGGAAACCCGGACTTTCTTTCCCGGTTGGTCCCATCCCCAAAGACGGGCATCGGTTTTTTGCTGCAACACCATATTGTCGCAAATGATATGAGGCAATCTGACTTTGGCCTGAGCGGCACATGCCACAAGCATCAAGGCCATAAGGGATAAGAAGGATCTGTTCATTTTTTAGAATTAAGAATTAAGGATTAAGGATTATGATTAGCTTTGCAGTAGGCACGTGATAATCGCGATTATATGGATAGGTATTTCATTGGCTGTGAATTTTCAATCTTCAATATTCAATATTCAATATTTGAAAGTGCAATATTACAAAAAAATCGCTACCTTTGCAATTAATTTTCCAAGAGATTGTTCATTGAAAGACAAAAAACATCAACAGTAACGAAAAACGAAGCATGATGAGACGATATCTTTTGCTGATGACCAGCCTAGCAATGGCCGCCACTATCTCGGCCCAGAGCGTGAAAGTATTCAACCTGTGGCCTAAAGGCGCACCCAACCGCAATGGCGTGCCCAATGACACCGCCAAGGTATGGGTTTACCTGCCTGCGGAGAAAAAATCGACCGGGCGCTCCATCGTCATCTGTCCGGGCGGCGGCTATTCCCATCTCGCCATGGACCATGAAGGACACGAGTGGGCGAAGTTCTTCCAGAACATGGGCATCACCGCCGCGGTGCTCAAATACCGCATGCCCCATGGCAACCCCGAGGTGCCTATCTCGGATGCAGAGGAAGCCATACAGATGCTCCGCCGCAATGCCATGCAGTGGCATCTGAAGTCCAATGACGTGGGCATCATGGGCTCTTCTGCCGGCGGCCACCTGGCCTCCATCGTCGCCACCAAGTCGGAGCGCACGGCCAAGCCCAACTTCCAGATTCTCTTCTACCCTGTCATCACGATGATGCAAGGCTTCAGCCACCAGGGCTCACACGACAATTTCCTGGGAAAAGGCAACCGCAAACGCCAGGAGAAAGTCTATAGCAGCGACCAGCAGGTGACACGCACCACGCCTCGCGCATGGATAGCCCTGAGCGATGACGACACCGCCGTGCCGCCCGCCAACGGTGCCAACTACTACCTTGAGCTCTACCGCCACGACGTGCCGGCATCCATCCATGTATATCCTGAAGGAGGACACGGATGGGGCAGCCGCCTGAGCTTCAAATACCATATCGAGATGATCATGGAGCTCAAAGCATGGCTCGACAGCTTTTAGATATCAAGAATTAACAATTAAAAATTTAACATGATGATTACCACTGCAAAGATGGCGATCAATAAAAGGAACTTCCTGCTCACGGCGTTCCTGCTGATGACCATGGCTGTTTCTGCGGCCACACAACCGGTGAAAACATTCACCATTGGCGACAAGACCTTCCTGCTCAACGGACAGCCCTTCGTGGTGAAGGCCGCCGAGGTGCATTACCCTCGCATCCCCCAACCCTACTGGGAGCATCGCATCAAGATGTGCAAGGCCTTGGGCATGAACACGCTGTGCCTCTATGTGTTCTGGAACATCCATGAGCAGCGCGAGGGCGAGTTCGACTTCACAGGCAACAACGACGTGGCAGCTTTCTGCCGCCTGGCTCAGAAAAACGGCATGTATGTCATCGTCCGACCCGGTCCGTATGTCTGTGCCGAGTGGGAGATGGGCGGCCTCCCTTGGTGGTTGCTGAAGAAGAAAGACATCAAACTGCGCGAGCGCGACCCCTATTTCATGGAGCGCGTGAAGATATTCGAGCAAAAAGTGGGTGAGCAACTCGCTCCGCTCACGATCCAGAACGGCGGTCCCATCATCATGATACAGGTGGAGAACGAATATGGCTCATACGGCGAGGACAAGCCCTATGTGTCGGAGATACGCGACTGCCTGCGCTCCATCTATGGCGACAAGATGACCCTCTTCCAGTGCGACTGGTCATCGAATTTCGAGAAAAACGGTCTCGACGACCTGACCTGGACCATGAATTTTGGAACGGGTGCCAACATCGACCAACAGTTCCGCCGCCTGGGAGAATTGCGCCCCAATGCCCCCAAGATGTGCTCGGAGTTCTGGAGCGGTTGGTTTGACAAATGGGGCGCACGGCATGAGACACGCCCCGCCAAGGACATGGTGGAAGGCATGGATGAGATGCTGTCGAAGGGCATCTCCTTCTCACTCTACATGACTCACGGCGGCACCTCGTTCGGCCACTGGGCCGGCGCCAACAGCCCAGGGTTCGCTCCCGACGTAACTTCATACGATTACGACGCTCCCATCAACGAATGGGGCCTCGCAACACCGAAGTTCTGGGAACTGCGCGAGATGATGGCGAAATACAATGAAAGAGGTCTCCCCCAACTGGGAGGACGGAAGGGGGGCTTGCCCGCTGTGCCCAAGGCTCCCATGCCCATCATCACCGTGCCGAAGTTTGAACTGACAGAGTTTGCCACCCTGATGACAGCCGTGCCAAACGGAAAGACTGAGAAAGGTGCCCTAAAAACCTTTGAGGAGATGGACATGGGCTGGGGTACGATGATTTACTCTACACGGCTTCCCGAAATCACCTCTCCGAGTGTTCTGACAGGCGAGTTCCACGACTTTGCACAGGTGTTCATCGACAGAAAATACATCGGAAAGATTGACCGTGTGAAGAACGAGAAATCACTCACCATCCCTGCCGTCAAGAAAGGTGCCGACCTCATCATCATCGTCGAAGGCATGGGCCGCATCAATTTCGGACGCGCCATCAAGGATTTCAAGGGTATCGTCGGCAATGTCACCCTAAGCACGGAAACTGACGATGCTGAGATAGTGCTGACACCGAAGAACTGGATGAACGTCGCCATCCCCGATGATTATGAGACGGCCAAGAATGCGCTCGACATGGTGAAGTCATTCAACGCAAAAACCGACTTGAAGGGCAGCGTGCCTGGTGTGGCTGTCACACGCAGCTACGAGGAGTCGGCGAAACTCGCTGAGTTGATGAAACCTGGCTACCATCGCGGCTACTTCAACCTCAAGAAAGTGGGCGACACGTTTCTCAACTTCGAGACCTGGGGCAAGGGACAGGTGTGGGTCAACGGCCACGCCATGGGCCGCATCTGGAGCATCGGACCGCAGCAGACGCTGTACATTCCGGGCTGCTGGCTGAAGAAAGGCAAGAATGAGGTTATCGTCCTCGATGTGGTGGGGCCGAAGGAGGCCGTCTGCTGGGGACAGGCTGAACCTGAGCTCAACAAGCTCCAACTGGAGAAGACCAACAAGCACAACAACATCGGCGACAAACCCGACCTCAACAGCGCCACGCCCATCGCCTTATCCGTAAGCAACGGCTCCGCCGTTGCCACCGCCACCGCAAAGGCAGGCAACGGCTGGCAGACCTTCCGCTTTGCCGCTCCGCAAAAAGGCCGCCATCTCGCCATCGAGGTGCTCAGCACACAGAAAGACGGCGACCGCGCAGCCATGGCCGAACTCTA
>CAMZHP010000205.1 GCA_947306845.1 uncultured Prevotellaceae bacterium | reverse complement strand
CCCTTGTAGGAGCCATCTATCTCGACAAAGGCTACAAAGCATGCATGCAGTTTGTCGAGGAGCGCATCCTGGGCCACTTCATCAATATCGACAAAGTAGCTTACAAGGAAGTCAATTTCAAGAGCAAGCTCATAGAATGGAGCCAGAAAAACCGGGTGAATGTCGATTACAAGGTGGTCGAGGAGAAAAAGGTCGAGGGTGGAAGCCCATTGTTTGTCTATCAGGTGCTCATCGAGGGCATCGAGGGTGGAACTGGCCGTGGCTATACCAAGAAGGAGAGCCAGCAGCAAGCCTCTAAGATTACCTTGGAGCGTCTCCGCCGTGAGCCACAGTTCATCGAAGCCATCTTTGCCTCGAAAACCGACCGCACCAAGATGGAGGAAATGCCAGTTCAGACAGTGCCCGACACCGAACCTGCTGATGACTTCCTCCTTACCCTTCCTGAAAAGGAAGACACACCATCCAAGCGCAGCAAGTCATCCCCGATGCATAAAAAGGAAGACATGCTCCCCCCGAAACAGGTCGCTGATGACGGAGAAGAGGTGATCGATGAGTTTGACCTGAGTGACATCACCGCCTCACCAGCCAAAGAATCCCGCGAGGACATCATCGCAGCGGCAGAAGAAGCCGCCTTTGCTGATGAGACCAACCAATAACTGTAGCAGCATGAGCATTACCAAGATAGTAGAATATTTTTTCAAGGCTCGGCAGCAAAAGCTTGAGCGCCACTACACCCCTGAGGCAGAGACCATGCAACAGGAGGTGCTGAGGCGGCTTTTGCAAAAAGCGAAAGATACGGAATATGGTGTGCACCACCTCTTCGGTTCCACCCATAACTATGAAGACTTCGTGGCCAACACGCCTCTCAATACTTATGAGCAACTCAAACGCGACATCGACCGCATGCGGCATGGAGAAACCGACATTCTCTGGCCCGGGCGCGTGAGATGGTTTGCCAAATCATCGGGCACCACCAACGACAAGAGCAAGTTCATCCCTGTCAGTCAGGACGGTTTGGATCATATCCATTATGCAGGAGGCTTCGATTCCGTGGCGCTGTATTTTCGCAGCAACCCCAAGAGCCGTATGTTCGACGGCAAGTCACTCATTCTCGGAGGCAGCCACCAGCCCAATTTCAATGCGAGCGACAGTCTGGTGGGTGACTTGAGTGCCATCCTGATAGAGAACATCAATCCGATAGCCAACCTGGCCCGTGTCCCCAAAAAGAAGACGGCTTTGCTTTCAGATTTCGAGATCAAGCGCGACCGCATCGCCCGCGAGACGATGCACAAGAACGTGACCAACCTCTCGGGTGTTCCCTCTTGGATGCTCTCTGTGCTTACCCGCGTGCTCGACCTCACCGGCAAGAAGAACCTCTGCGAGGTGTGGCCCAACCTGGAGGTGTTCTTCCACGGCGGCGTGTCGTTCACACCCTACCGCCAGCAATACGAAGAGATCATCGGTTCTGCCGATATGCACTATATGGAGACCTACAATGCGAGCGAGGGCTTCTTTGGCCAACAGGATGACCTTGCTGACCCTTCACTGCTCCTCATGCTCGACTATGACATCTTCTATGAGTTCATCCCCATGGAGGAATATGGCACAGAGCACCCCACCGTAGTGCCCCTCTCCGGCGTAGAGACAGGCAAGAACTATGCCATGGTCATCACCACATCCTGTGGCCTGTGGAGATATGTCATCGGCGACACCATCATGTTCACGTCGAAAAACCCCTACAAATTCCTCATCACCGGGCGCACCAAGCACTTCATCAATGCCTTCGGAGAAGAACTTATCATCGACAACGCGGAGAAGGGCCTGGAATACGCTTGCCGTCAGACTGGTGCCGAAGTGCTCGAATACACTGCCGCACCCATCTTCATGGATGGACGTGCCAAATGCCGCCATCAATGGCTCATCGAGTTTGCCAAGGAACCTGACAACATGCAGCAGTTTGCCGACCTCCTCGACCGCAGGCTGCAGGAAATCAACAGCGACTATGAGGCCAAGCGCTACAAGGACATCACCCTACAGCATCTGGAAGTAGTAAAGGCCAATCACGACCTGTTCAATCTCTGGCTGAAGACCAAGGGCAAACTCGGTGGTCAGCATAAGGTGCCAAGGCTGTCCAATAACCGAACCATCATCGACGAACTACTCCTGCTCAACCAATGAGAATGAGACGGAACCACATGCTACTGTTGCTTGTCGCCACCATGGCGCTTGCCGGCTGTGCCAAGATGGGACAGCCCGATGGCGGCTGGTTTGACGAGACACCACCGCATGTCATCGCCACCAACCCACCCGATCAGTCCACCGGTGTCAGTTCGCAACGTATCACCATCTTTTTCGACGAGTATATCAAGCTCGACAATCCCACGGAGAAAGTGGTCATCTCACCACCACAGCTAGAGACTCCCGACATCAAGAGCGGTGGCAACCGCATCACCGTCAGCATCAAGGACTCACTGATGCCGAACACCACCTACACCATTGATTTCTCGGACGCCATTTCCGACAACAACGAAGGCAATCCGCTGGGCAACTATACCTACAGCTTTTCCACCGGCGACCATATCGACACCCTTGAGGTGGCGGGCAATGTGGTGGAGGCGCAGAACATGGAACCTATCAAGGGCATTCTCGTAGGACTCTATGCCAACCTGGAGGACAGTGCGTTCACCACGCAACCAATGCTCCGTTTCGCACGCACCGACAGTCGCGGCCGCTTCGTCATCAAAGGCGTGGCACCTGGCGAATACCGCATCTATGCCCTTCAGGATGCAGATGGCAACTTCATGTTTTCCCAAAAAAGTGAGAAGATGGCGTTCAACCACGACATCATCATACCGTCGTCCATGCCCGATGTCAGACAGGACACCATCTGGAGCGACACCCTCCACATCAAGAGCATCGACCGAGTGGGATACACTCATTTCCTGCCCGACAATATCGTTCTGCGTGCCTTCACCGAGGAACAAACCGATCGTTTCCTCATCAAAACCGAGCGCAACGACCCAGAACGCCTCAATTTCTTTTTCTCGTATGGCGACCTCCGCCTGCCCAAAATCCGAGGACTCAACTTCAATGAGAAGGATGCCTTTATCCTTGAGTCTTCTGAGCGACGCGACACCCTCAGCTACTGGATACGCGATTCATTGCTGATCAACCAAGACACACTGCGCATGGAGGTGACCTACATGAATACTGACACCATGGGGGTGCTAAGCGAACTTACCGACACGCTGGATCTCATCGCCAAAATACCCTATGAGCGCCGTATGAAAGAACTGCAGAAAGTACGTGAGAAATGGGAGAAAGAACAAGAGAAAAACAAGAAGAAAGGCAGAAAATATGAGGAGGAGATGCCTGTGGAACCTCTTGGGATAAAAGTGCAGCTCGTCGGCGATATGATGCCCGACTCCTACTTCTCCTTCGAGTCGCCCACTCCCATCCTCACCGCCGACACCTCACGCATCCATCTGACTACCAAGGTCGACAGCATCACCGTGAGCAAACCCTATATATTGGCTGAGCGCACTATTAATGCCGACTCTCTGATGCCTGCCGCCCGCCGCTTCTTCATACTGAGGCCCGACAGCACCGGCAACCTATGGACACCAGGCACCAGCTATAATCTCGAACTTGATTCTGCTGCCTTCACCGACATCTATGGCAATGTCTCCAAAGCTGACAAAAAGGCCATCAATGTGAAGAAAGAAGATGAATACACCACCGTTGTCTTCCATGTGACCAGAAGCGAGAACGTTCCCTACGTAGGGCAATTACTCGACAAATCTGAAAAAGTGGTGCGGCAGACAATCTCCGACACTGGTGACCTCACCTTCAACTATGTAAAGACCGGCGATTACTATCTCCGCACCTTTGCCGACCGCAACGGCAATGGCATCTGGGATACAGGAAAATATGCCGATGGCCTGCAAGCAGAGACTCTGTGGTATTATCCTGAGAAACTGGAGTGCAAGGCGAAATGGCCACTGGAGAAAACCTGGACTCCCGCCGTGACCACAGACCGTCTCAAACCCTCTGACATCACTAAGCAGAAACCTGACAAGGAAAAGAAAATCAAGAACCAGAACATGGAGAGAGCCCGCCGTCTGGGTATCATCTATATTCCTAAAAACTATTGACATCATGCGAAAGACAGCCCTTCTCATCCTCATGCTTGCGGCGTTCGTTCCTATGACACTCAAAGCTCAGTGCCCGCTGGAGAACAATGCGTTCTCCTCCGGAGAGTTCCTTTCCTACAACCTTTACTTCAACTGGAAATTTGTATGGGTGAAAGTGGGCTATGCCTCTCTCTCCACCGTTTCTTCCAAATACAAAGGCCAACAGGCTTTCCGCAGCAGTCTCATCACCCGAGGCAACGGCAAACTCGACAAGTTCTTCGTCATGCGCGACACCCTCCAGGGCTATGTCACCCCTACCCTCTCGCCGCTGTATTTCCGCAAGGGAGCTGTGGAGGGCGAACGCTACACGGTCGATGAGGTGTGGTATGACTACCCTGCTGGCAAGTGCAAGTTGAAGATGCACCGCCTGAGAAACGACAAGACCCACGCCAACAGCGAGAAGACCATGGATCAATGTGTTTACGACATGCTCAACATCTTCACCCGTGCCCGCAATTTCGACCCCACAGGCTGGAAGAAGGGGCACACCATCAAATTTCCTGTGGCCGACGGCGACGGTGTGACCAATGCCATCCTACTTTTTAATGGCCGTGATAAGGTGAAAGGTGACAATGGAGTGAGTTACAATTGTCTGAAACTCACCTATATGGAGTGGAGCAAGCGTAAAAACAAATACCGTGAGTATGCCACTTTCTACGTCACCGATGACAAAAACCACGTGCCCGTGCGCATCGACATCACCCTCAACTTCGGCAATGCCAAGGCCTTCGTCACCACGATGAAAGGCACCCGCAACCCCCTCACCTCGGTGGTCAAGTAGAAAATCATCAGGACAGATTTTTGATTCTTCTGTTCACACGGGAGCGTGGGCGGATTCTTTTACGGATGAAACAGGAAATGACGGCTTGTGAATCGTTGGGTGCAGCAATCAAGACTCATTTCCTTGTCCTTCTTTTTGTAGATTGGAGGGAATGAAGCATATTTGCAAAGAATACTTTTTCTCAGATTTGTCGGTAACTATGATTGCCTCATACACCTGACGAAGGGTTGTTTTCCATAGGCTATGGTGCTCTACTTTTTATAAGACTTTGATTTTTAGAAGTTTACAATTTATTCTTATTGGCTTATTTTCCATAGGAAACTGATACAACTATCGAAAAAACAACATAACTTTGCATCTGAGAATCAATGGTTATGCATTCGAAGTCTTTATACATATTCATTATAGGCATTCTGATGATTGCGTGCAGTCAGTCACAGAAGGGGGCCGATAATCAGACAGCAAAAAGTTGTCTGGAGGAGGCAGAGACAGCCTTGGCCAACGATAGCACCCACTTGGGTGAGACCTTATTACGGAAAACCATCCATCTGGCAGAAGTGTCTGAGGATTGGCACACCTGTTATATCGCATACCAGCGGTTGGCAGGAGCATTGTCGCAGAGCAATCCAGAGGAGGCATTGCGGTTGATGATGAAAGCCTTGAGCATCTACGAGCAGCATCCTGACGATGAGCGAAACCACGTCATCCTGATGGACTATGCTGGTACATACGCAGCACAAGTGGCTTTCATTAAAGATGGACCTTTCGATGAAGCACTCGGGTTCATCAACAAAGCATACGCTATCGCTGAAAAAAACCAGATGACCGACCTGATGTGCCAGACGCTCACCAGTCTTGCAAACATAGCATGGGCAAAGGAAGACTATCGTTTGTCTCTCGACTATGCCCGTCATGCGGAATCCATGGCAACAGACAACCTGCGACCTGGTGCGCTACAGGTACTCGCTCGCAGTTATCTCAGCCTCAACATGCTCGATTCGGCAGAAACGGTCTATCGGCAGATTGAGCCCGGAGAAGATGTCCATATGGCATACATCGTCCAGAGCAGCCTTGCCAAGATTGCACTTCGACGGATGAATGCCAAACAGGTGGAAGACGATATTGAGGAAGCCTTCGAGAAAATTGAGGACTTCTATTACAAGGCACTTGAACAGAAGGATGTCTACTACCAGGAGACGTTGAGACAGGAAAAGGAGAATCAACAACTTGAATACAGCAACCAGTTATATGCCCGTACTCTCCTGATTGTCATCATTGCAGCAGTTATCATCCTCCTCGCGGTTGTTCTGGCTCTCC
>CAMZHP010000204.1 GCA_947306845.1 uncultured Prevotellaceae bacterium | reverse complement strand
TCAAATTGGTCCAGGTTGTCTTTCCAGAGGTATTTGCGGGTCTCACTGATGAGAACCTTGCTTAAGAAGAGAAGCGAGAGGAGGTTGGGAATAGCCATCAGGGCGTTGAAACAGTCGGCCATGTTCCACACAATATTGAGACTGATGACACTGCCGGCAAACACGGCAATGATGTAGAGGATGCGGTAGGGCAGGTTGAAACGCTTACCGCCAAGATACTCCACAGCACGCTCTCCATAATAGCTCCATCCAAGAATGGTGCTGAAAGCAAAGGTGAACTGACCGATGTTGAGCAACAGTGCTCCCATAGGAATTTTTGAAAAGGCCGATTTGGTGAGGATGGCTCCGTCGGTGAAGTTGATGTCGGGGTGGGCGAGAGCGCTGCTGACAATCACCAGACCAGTGATGGCGCAGATGACCACGGTGTCCCAGAACGTGCCGGAACTGGAGACAAGAGCCTGGCGCACGGGGTTGCGGGTTTGTGCGGCTGCGGCCACGATAGGAGCTGAGCCCATGCCCGACTCGTTGGAGAAAAGGCCTCGGGAGATGCCATAGCGGCAGGCGATCATGAATGTGCCGCCTACGAATCCGCCACCGGCGGCGGAGGGGTTGAACGCACATTCCATGATGAGTTTCAGGGCGGGCAACAGGTAAGCGGAATTGATGAACATGATGTAGATGCAGCCCACGACGTAGAAGACGGCCATGAAGGGAACCAATGCACCGCACACCCTGGCAATACTGTGCACACCACCGATGATGACAGCGGCGGTGAGCAGGCAGATGATGGTACCCATCACATAGGTCGGTATCTGATAGCTTTCGAACGACAGGGTGGAAATGGCATTGGCCTGCACCGTGCAACCGATGCCGAAGGAGGCAAGGGCGCAGAAGAGGGCGAACAGCACGCCCATCCATTTCCATCCAAGACCGCGCTCCAGGGCATACATCGGACCTCCTAGCATCTTGCCGTCGGAGGTTTTCACGCGGTATTTGATGGCGAGCAGTCCCTCGGCGTATTTCGTGGAAATACCAAAAACGCCGGTAAGCCAACACCAGAATACGGCACCGGGACCGCCCAAGGCGATGGCAGTGCCCACACCTACGATGTTGCCAGTGCCTATGGTGGCGGCAAGGGCGGTGGCGAGAGCACCAAACTGCGACACGTCACCTTCCGAACCAGGATCTTTGGTCACGGAGAGTTTAATGGCTTTAAAAATCTTGCGCTGAGGGAAGCGCAGGATGATGGTGAGATAAATGTGGGTGCCGAGCAACAGGATGATCATGGGCCAGCCCCAAAGCACGCTGTTGATGCTGCTGATAAAATCGTTGAAAACTTCCATGGCTTTTTCCTTGTCTTAGAAGTGAACATCCACATAGGTATATCCCATGGACTCGAACAGGCGTGTCACCTCTTCCACTGCCCTGGCCTGGGCGACATTGAGGTTGTCTTCGGTCATGCAGCGCGACTCCATCTGCCGCTTGGCTTTCTCATAGAGTGCTTTGCGTGCCGAACTGTCCCAACTGCCTTTCTCAAAGAATGAACGGGTGCGGGTCTCATCGATGAATTCCTTGTCGAGAAGTTGCACGGGAGGAAGTTTCACATCCAGCGTGTCTTCATGCATGCGGATGGCGTTTTCGCCCAACTGGGTCATGTCGATGCCCATACGCAGGGTACCGTAATAGATGCGGGTAATCTGCTTGTCACTGCCCAGCAGACGGCCTGCAGTGGAATCGACGAGTTCTTCATCGGATATAGTGAGAAATTCCCATTGGCCGATGTCCCTCACGGATTTCAGTTGGGTGACTTCTATGCTGATGCCGCTGTTGTCGGGTCCGAAACTGATGCTGTTGGTCGTGCCTTTGGCAGCGAGCACTACCACCATGGCCACTAGTGCGATCAATGTGGCGGCGGTAAGGATCAGGCGCAGCAGGGGATGCTCTTTAGGGGTCGGGGATGCTTGCATGATGTCTAATTGATGGTTGTACGCAGGTTTTGCTCGTCAAAATTCTTGCTGAAGGTGACAACGATGTCATCATTGCTGAATCCCAGCTGCCGCATCATTGGCACGAGGATGTTGGCAGCACTGCTGCGGGTGCGCTCGGCAATTTTCAATGAGGGTACGTCGGCAAGGATGCTGTCGCGCCCCTGGGCTTCAAACTGCGAAAGTTCCTTGTCGCTGAAGTCCTTGCGAAGCAGTGCCACATACGACTTGATCTCATCGTGGTTGATTTTCGCGCTGGTGATTTCCACGGCAGGGTCGGGCAGGATGATTTCGATGCGGTTTTCATCAAAAATGACGTTGTCGCTGCTGAAGTCGCTGAAGTCAATAAAGCCCTTGAGGGTGGCATCAATAGGGATGGCGATGCGACGGCTGCCCGCAGGTATGCCGATGTCGTATTTCATGCCCAGGATGCTGCCCTTCAGCCTTGACTCATCGCTGTGCGTGATGATTTTATGAACGTGAAACTCGCTGGTATAAAGTCGCGAGTTGTTGCGCACCGCCGCTACCAGCATACCGATGGAGTCTGTTCTTGTTTGGTAGGTTTCCTTCGCTGTCTTGGAGCCGGGCTCGTCTGTTTTCGGCGTGCCGTGGCATCCGGTCAGCAACAGCAGAATAAGAAGTGGGGTCAGCTTTTTGATCATGGTCGCTGTCTGTTTGTCTCATTTTTCTTTATTTCACCAAGACTTTCCTGATGGTTCCATCACTCATCCTGATAATGTTCAATCCTTTTTGAGGATTCTTGATAGCCCGTCCATCCATCGTATAGCGTGAGGTGATGGTTGCTTCCTCCACATTTTCATGATGAATGGCCGTTGCATCATTGATAGATGTCTGTGCAGCATTGATGATGTATCCTGTTGACCTGTCTATCAGCATGACGATGACCTTCAGCTTAGACTTGTCTTGGATGAGGTTCTTATTGGAGATGTTGAGCTCATAAGAGAAATCTTGTATGGCACCATCTACAATGTTGGGGCTCACGGAACCGTCTATACCATTCTTAACTTTCCAGGCAGCCACAGGAACATGGTTGAATTCCAGTCCTGAAACGGAAGAACCTGCATTGTACCAGAACTGCATATCGCTGTCACCACTATCACCACTCAGGTAGTTGGCTTGTCTCCAACCGCTGCCGGAACCAGTCAGTCCGTCTTCCACAAGAACATAGGCAAGGCCATATTGACCGTTTTCATCTGAATAGACAAACTTGGTCTTGGTGTCAAGCTTGATGGCCGTCATTTCTGGTCCTGTCCATGCGGCGATAGCTTCTATGCTTGCTATTGACACATAGTTCTCTAAAATGTAATCAAGATAATATCTCAGATTGTATGCTGAGGGATACAAATCATATTCCCTATTGATCCTTGCTCCCGGATAACCAGATGGCGAATCGATGGCAGCGTAATCTATGATTTCCATCACGTCACCTTTATGAACGGCTATCAGGGCCACTTTGTCACCATAAGCCTCACGGGTCTTTTCCATTCCAACAAATCCATAGGGGCAATATCCGCACCATGTGCCGGTGAATTCTTCTACGACAGGCATCACAGCAGGTTTTTCGGAAATGGTGATCAAGTTGCCAGAAGCGGTTTTTTTACTGGATTGGTTGGCACTGCCGTTCACTTTGCTGATGGTCAATGTCTTGCTGTATTTCCTGGCGTCAGCATCCGACGGGAATGGAATATAGGCGGTTCCTGTAGCGGCAAAAGGTATTTTGTCCACATTCACACTTTGCTCTGCCGACTCCGTTCCATTTGTTGCAATGGTATAGCTGATGGATGAGATGGGTTCTTTTCCACTGTTATATATATCAACAGGCACAGTGGCTGTTCCACCTTTTAACACATATGATGTGCCAAAATCTAAAGGTGTGGCTTCGTAGTCGTTGAGGGTAACACCGTTCAGCAGAACCTGTAAGGCTAGATTTCCATACCCTTCACCATAGAAATCCATCCAATCATTCCCGGTAATGCGATAAAGGAAACCATTAGCAATGTCCTTTCCTCCACTCATGACGGGATATGCTTTTCCTGAGATAGGAAATGAAAAACCGACATAGATGCCTTCGTTGTTAATGGAATAGGGAGATGTCAGTTGTATTTCGTTGAGCTTTGGCGCTAATGAGGATTTGGAGACTGTTTGCGTATATTCTGCATCCGATGATCTTGAGGGCAGTTTCTTGGAAATCCACAATGTCAAATCGCCCATAGATGAGATGTCATTGCCGAGCCATAGACGTATGGCATCAATGGAAGCAGAACCAGCTATGGGATGATTGGCTGGGATGAAAATGGCGGCATCGATGGTGGTCGGCTGGCTATACCCTAAGTTCCCGTCATATGGCAGGTTTGCAGCATCATTCTCACTAAAATAACCCCACCAGATTTGGTCACCAAGCGTGATCTTTGCATGGCTGATGACAGCAACCATCATGGTAATCAAGAGTAAGCATGTTCTTTTCATGTACTTTTGGTTTTAAATGATTAGTTAGTCTTATTCTTAATGTGAAACTTATGAATCTTGTTTGTTGTTACTTGTGGAACTTGAAGTGGTCGAAGCCCTCGCCATAGACGCCAATGACACGGCTTTGGCTGACGAAGGCGGTGGGGTCAACCTCATTGATGATGTGGAAAATCTCACTCGACTGACGCTTCTTGGCCAACACGAAAAGCATTTTGATGTCGTTGCCGGAATAGAAACCCTGCGCATTGAGCACGGTCACTCCGCGGTGAGGCTCCTGGTTGATGCGGCGGGCTATCTCCTCATAGTGGCTAGAGATGATGAAAAACTGCACCGAACTGCGGCGGGAATTCACCACCTGGTCGATGCAGAAGGCGGTGATACAAAGGACGACGTAGCCATAAATCACTTTTTCCCAATCGTGAAATACGATGTAGGAGGAAGTGATGATGAAAATGTCGCAGAGCAGTATCACACGGCCTAAGGACATGTCTCGGTATTTGTTTTCTATTGCTGCCACGATGTCGGTGCCACCAGTGCTTCCGTTGAACGACAGCCCTAGTCCTACGCCGCTTCCACAGAAAATAGCTCCAATGATACTCGCCATGAAGGGCTGGTCCTGCAGCAAATGCATTTCCTGACCCAGTTCCGTGAAGAAAGACAGGAGCAGGGTGAGCACGCCAACGGCATATATCGTCTTGATGCAGAAACGGAGGCCAAGCACCTTGAGCGCTCCTAATAACAAGAGAGCATTGACACCAAAGTAACTTACCTGTACCGGAACACCCATACCCCAGTATAACAGGGAGGAAATACCTGCCACACCACCCGTGGTAATGTCATTGGGCAACAGGAAGAGTGTCCATCCCATCCCATATCCTATCATGCCAATGGCTATCATCACATAATCGAAAAACTCCGAATTGAGAATTTCCTTTGCAGTGGATTTTTTACGTGAGGTTGAGTTCGTATTGTCCATTATTGCCTTTCTTTTTGTTTTCGCTGCAAAATTACGCTTTATTTTCCAACTTCATCAAAAAATAACTATAATTGCACAGGAATGTATCGAAAACGAGCAAAATAGCTCCCCTCCTTTGGAGGGGATGTGGGAGGTTGCTTCCTACAGATGAGTTTCAATCAGTGAGCGGAACTGCTGGATTCCCTGATGGTTGTTGTCAAGAGCTTCCACCTCCCCGAGATATTTCAGCGCATGTTCCATGTCGCCCATGCCGTAATAGCCCAGGGCGAGCATATACTTGCAGTGGATGATGTTTTTCGTGTCAAGGGAGTCCTCCCAGATCAGCAGGTCGGGCAGCGAGACGGCGAAGTAATCCATCGTCTGCTTTTCAAAAAGGTGCTGCTTGCCATAATTGATGAGTTTGTAGAACCTTCCGTGGGCTTCTGCTTCACGTCCGAGTTTCAGGAGTGCCATTCCCTGATAGAAAATCTTGTCGGGTTTGGCGTCGTTATAGTACATGGCGGCGGCGGGCTCCTGAGGACCTTTGGTGGCTTCCTCCCAACATTCAAGGGCTTTCTCATGTTGTCCAAGTGCATCATAGGCGATGCCAAGCAAATAATGGAAATCATTCTCCTGTGCACCATACAGTTTGCCCTCGCCGAGGTGATGCGGATATTCCAGACACTCGCTGAGCCACTTGATGGCTTTCGGATATTCCTCGTTGGCTATCGCTTTCTTGGCCAGCTCTACCCGACAGATCTGATATTGCGCTGATACCTTGCCCTCACCGCCTTCCCAGGGATGGAAGATGTGGGCATCGAGTCGTTGCATGGCTTCCTCGTGACAGCCTGTCTGATTGAGCAGGGTGATTTCCTCCAA
>CAMZHP010000203.1 GCA_947306845.1 uncultured Prevotellaceae bacterium | reverse complement strand
GTACAAGGACCTGAGCGACATCATGGATGCCCGAAAACGCTACATCGCCTGTCTAACTACCATCAAGGAAGCCAAGGACATCATCGCCAATGAGAGCGACCCCGACATGCGTGAGATGGCCCGCGAGGAACTGGCACTGAACGAGGAACTCCAGCCCAAGTTGGAAGAGGAGATCAAACTCGCCTTAGTGCCCAAAGATCCAGAGGATGCAAAGAACGTGCAGATGGAAATCCGCGCTGGAACGGGTGGCGATGAGGCTTGTCTCTTCGCCGGTGACCTGTTTCAGATGTACAAGCGCTTCTGCGACTCCAAGGGATGGAAACTCTCCGTCACCAGCGTCAGCGAGGGAGCCGTGGGCGGCTACAAGGAGATTGACTTTGCCGTGAGCGGAGCCGATGTTTATGGCACGCTGAAATACGAGTCGGGCGTTCACCGCGTGCAGCGCGTCCCCGCCACCGAGACACAAGGCCGCATGCATACCTCCGCTGCCACCGTGGCAGTCTTGCCCGAGGCCGACAAATTTGAAGTGAACATCAACGAGGGTGAGATCAAATGGGACACCTTCCGTTCGAGCGGTGCCGGCGGTCAGAATGTGAACAAGGTGGAATCGGGTGTTCGCCTGCGCTATATGTGGAAGAACCCCAACACTGGCGAGACGGAGGAAATCCTCATCGAGTGCACCGAGACCCGCGACCAACCCAAGAACAAGGAGCGTGCCCTCTCGCGTCTCTACACCTTCATCTACGACAAGGAGCACCAGAAATACATGGACGACATCGCCTCACGACGCAAGAGTCTTGTCTCCACCGGCGACCGCTCAGCCAAAATCCGCACTTATAACTTCCCGCAGGGCCGTGTCACCGACCACCGTATCGGCTACACCACACACGACCTGCAAGGATTCCTCGGCGGCAACATCCAGGACATGATCGATGCCCTCACCGTGGCAGAGAACGCCGAGCGCCTGAAAGAGACGGAACTGTAATTAGAGGTGAGAGGTGAGAGGTGAGAGGTGAGAAGTGAGAAGTGAGAAGTGAGAAGTGAGAGGTGAGAAATATGATGAGAAGAGAAAAACTGACAAACTAACAAAATTATGACAAGAAAAGAACTCGTACACCAAATTACCAGCAAGCGCTCATTCCTGTGTGTGGGTCTGGATACCGATATCAAGAAGATTCCCAAGCATCTGCTGACAGAGGCATCCCCGCTGTTTGTGTTCAACAAAGCCATCATCGATGCCACCGCCCCCTACTGCGTGGCCTTCAAGCCCAACCTCGCCTTCTATGAGAGTCTGGGTGTGAGCGGCATGGCAGCCTTTGAACGCACGGTCAGGTACATCCGCAAATACTACCCCAACCATTTCATCATCGCCGATGCCAAGCGAGGTGATATCGGCAATACGTCTGCGATGTATGCCCGCACGTTTTTCGAGGAATACGACATCGACTCGCTGACAGTCGCTCCTTACATGGGTGAGGACAGCATCTCTCCTTTCCTGAGCTATGACGGCAAATGGGTCATCCTGCTCGCGCTGACCAGTAACCGGGGTTCTGCTGATTTTCAGTTGATGGAAGGGAAAGACGGAGAACAACTGTTTGAGCGCGTATTGCGCATTTCCCAGCAGTGGGCCGGCTCCGACAAGATGATGTATGTGGTGGGAGCCACCCAAGGTGAGAAATTCAGTGAGATCCGCCGTTTGGCACCCGAGCATTTCCTGCTCGTGCCCGGTGTCGGCGCACAGGGCGGCAGTCTGCATGAAGTATGCAAATATGGCATGATTGCCGACTGTGGCCTGTTGGTGAACTCCTCCCGAGGCATCATCTATGCCAGCTCCGACGAGAACTTTGCCGAGGCAGCTGGAGTCGCAGCCAAAGCTATGCAGGAAGAGATGGCCTCCGAGCTCACTGCCTTCGGCATCTGACAAGTATTTAAATTAATAAAGTAGTTAATAATTAAACACTTAACTACTTACTCAACAAAACTATGAGCGCATGACAGACGGCAAGATCATCAACGACCCAGTATTCGGGTTCATCAAAATCCCCGGCGGCACACTGATGGATATTGTCGACCATCCGCTGATGCAACGTCTGCGCCAGATCAAGCAAGTGGGTCTGGCATCCATAGTATACCCCGGTGCACAGCACACCCGCTTCCAGCATTCTCTGGGAGCCTACTATCTTATGAGCGAAGCTGTGCTCTCACTCACCCAGAAAGGCATTTTCATTTTCGACAGTGAGGCTGAGGCGGTCATGGCCGCCATCTTGCTCCATGACATCGGGCATGGTCCCTATTCCCACGTGTTGGAGCACACACTTGTCGATGGTGTCTCACACGAAGATGTATCATTGATGATGATGGAGCAAATCAACCATGAGATGGGTGGCCGTCTCAATCTTGCTCTTAGTATCTTCAAGAACGACTACCCGAAGCGTTTTCTCCATCAGCTCATCAGCAGTCAGCTCGACATGGACCGTCTGGACTACCTTCGCCGTGACAGTTTCTTCACCGGTGTGACCGAAGGCAATATCGGCAGTGCCCGCATTATCAAGATGCTGAATGTAGTGGACGACCAGTTGGTGGTAGAGTCAAAGGGCATCTATTCCATTGAGAACTACCTCACATCTCGACGGTTGATGTACTGGCAAGTTTACCTTCACAAGACCACGGTGGCAACAGAGAAGATGTTGGTCAACCTCCTGTTGCGCGCCAAGTACCTGATGCAGGAAGGCAAGTCTCTGTTCGCCACCCCATCGCTGAAGTTCTTCCTCCAGAACCACATCGACGCCGCCTATTTCACAGAGCATCCAGAGGCACTGGAACACTATGGCCGACTCGACGACACCGACATCCACTGTTCCATCAAGGAATGGACCAACAGCGATGATCCTGTGCTATCCCTGCTTGCACGCAATGTGGTGGCGCGCCGCCCGTTCAAGGTAGAGATTCACGACACCCCCATCCCCACATCCCGCATCGAAGAAATCGAGGACATGCTGATGGCCCAGACGGGCGTGAGCCGGGAAGATGTGCGATACCTCTACCGGGTGAGCACCATCTCCAAGGACATGTATGATGTCAACGACGACCACATCACCATCCTCTACAAGGACGGCACGATGAAAGACATCGCAGAAGCCTCCGAAATCCTTAATGTATCCTTGCTTTCCAAAAAAATCCGTAAATACTACCTCTGCTATCACCGAATGTGAAAAAAAAGTAGTAACTTTGCTCACTCTAAGGCAACATGAAAATGGAATTTACAGCAAAACAGATCGCAGAATATGTAGGCGGACAAGTGGAAGGATCCGCCGAAACCACCGTCAATACCTTCAGCAAGATAGAAGAAGGCAAACCCGGTTCACTCTCCTTCCTCTCCAATCCCAAGTACACGCATTATCTCTATGACACCCAATCGAGTGTCGTGCTGGTGAACGCCGACCTTCAATTGGAGCGTCCCGTCACAGCCACCCTTATCCGCGTGCCCAACGCTTATGAGAGTGTTGCCAAACTCTTGCAGTTGTATGAGTCGATGAAGCCTCGCAAGAGTGGCCTCGACCCGCTTGCATTCGTTGCTGCCAGTGCCAAGATTGGTGAGAACTGCTACATCGGTGCTTTTGTTTTCATCGGTGAAGGAGTGGAGATGGGCAAAAATTGTCAGATTTACCCTCACGCCTACATCGGCGACGGTGTGAAACTGGGTGACGACTGCATAGTCTATCCCAACGCTGTGGTCTATCATGGATGCCGCATCGGCAACCGTGTGACGCTTCACGCCGGCAGTGTCGTCGGAGCTGATGGTTTCGGCTTTGCCCCCACCCCGGAAGGTTATGACAAGATTCCTCAGATAGGCATTGTCACCATCGAAGATGATGTGGAGATCGGTGCAAATACCTGCATCGACCGTTCGACGATGGGCAGCACCTATGTGCGCAAGGGTGTGAAACTCGACAATTTGGTACAGATTGCCCACAACACCGACATCGGCAGCAATACAGTGATGTCGGCTCAGGTGGGAGTTGCTGGCAGCACCAAGGTGGGTCAGTGGTGTATGTTCGCGGGTCAGGTGGGCATCGCCGGCCATCTCACCATCGGTGACAAGGTAGTATTAGGTGCCCAAAGCGGTGCGCCCGGCAGCATAGAGAGCAACCAGACCCTCATGGGCACACCTCCGCAGTCTCACATAGGCTTCTTCCGCCAGGCGGCTCTTGGTCGCCGTCTGCCCGATATGTTCAAGCAGATGGAAAGAATGCAGAAAGAAATTGACGAACTCAAGAAAAATATAGAGCATCATGAATAAGCAAAAGACCCTTAGGGGCAGTTTCTCCCTTTTTGGAAAAGGACTTCATACCGGCCTCAACCTGACTGTCACCTTCAACCCCGCGCCTGAGAACACGGGCATCAGGATACAACGTATCGACATCGAGGGACAGCCCATCATAGAGGCTGTGGCAGAGCGTGTGACAGACACCCAGCGCGGCACCGTACTAAGCAAGGACGGAGTCAAGGTATCGACTGTGGAGCATGGTCTTGCCGCACTCTATGCCCTAGGTGTGGACAACTGTCTCATTCAAGTCAACGGCCCCGAATTTCCCATTCTCGACGGCAGCGCCGCCATCTACGTTGACCGCATCCGCCAGGTAGGCATCGAGGAACAAAATGCTCCCAAGGACTGCTACATCATCCGCCACAAGATAGAGATTCGCGACGAGGCCAGCGGATCGTGCATCACCATTCTTCCCGACGACGCTTTCAGCATCACGGTGATGTGCTCCTTTGAGTCCAAATTCGTCAACAGTCAGTTTGCCACGCTCCACCACATCGACCAGTTTGCTGAAGAGGTGGCCCCAGCGCGGACTTTCGTTTTCGTGCGTGATATCGAACCATTGCTGAATGCCAACCTCATCAAGGGTGGCGACATGGACAATGCCATCGTCATCTATGAGAAGCAAATTCCGCAGGAGCGCCTCGACCAGTTGGCCGACCTTCTGAAAGTGCCCCACATGGATGCCACAAAGATGGGCTACATCCAGCCCAAGCCCCTTCAGTGGGAAAATGAGTGCACCCGTCACAAGCTGCTTGACATTGTGGGCGACATGGCTCTCATCGGCAAGCCCATCAAAGGCCGCATCATCGCCACACGTCCCGGCCATACCATCAACAACAAGTTTGCCCGTCTGATGCGCCGTGAGATCCGCAAACACGAGATCCAAGCTCCCATCTACGATCCCAACGACACCCCTGTGATGGATAACAACCGCATCCGCGAGTTACTGCCCCACCGGTATCCAATGCAGTTGGTTGACAAGGTAATTGAGCTGGGTCCCAATTACATTGTCGGTGTGAAGAATGTCACCTCCAATGAACCATTCTTCCAAGGCCATTTCCCTCAGGAGCCTGTCATGCCTGGTGTGCTGATGATAGAGGCGATGGCGCAGTGCGGCGGTCTGCTGGTGCTCAACACGCTTGAAGAGCCTGAGCGTTGGTCTACCTACTTCATGAAGATAGACGATGTGAAGTTCCGTCAAAAGGTAGTCCCTGGTGATACATTGCTCTTCAAGGTCGAGTTGCTCCATCCCCTCCGCCATGGAGTGAGCACCATGCGCGGTTATATGTTTGTAGGTGACCAAGTGGTGGCCGAAGCCTCTTTCACCGCCCAAATCGTAAAAAACAAATAAGGTCCAAACCCCAAAGCTATGAATACAATCAGCCCCCTGGCCTATGTGCACCCCGAGGCACAGATCGGCGACAACAACATCATTGGTCCGTTTTGCTATATCGACCGCAATACCGTGATTGGCGACAACAATGTGCTCCAGAACAGCGTCACGATCAACTACGGAGCCCGTATCGGCAACAACAACGAGTTCTTCGCCGGCGCCAGCATCTCCGCCAAGCCACAGGACTTGAAATTCCGTGGTGAGGACAGCATCTGCGAGATAGGTGATTTCAACAGTTTCCGTGAGAATGTGAACATCTCACGCGGCACCGCCTCGAAAGGTTCCACAAAGATAGGCAACCACTGTCTGCTGATGGAAGACGCGCATGTGGCCCACGACTGCGTGCTGGGCAACAATCTCATCATCGGCAACTCCACGAAATTCGCCGGTGAGGTAATCGTCGACGACAATGCCATCATCAGCGCCACCGTACTGGTTCACCAGTTCTGCCGCGTTGGAGGCTATGTGATGATCCAGGGTGGCACCCGTTTCAGCATGGACGCTCCCCCCTTTGTCATCATCGGCAAGGAGCCTGCCCGCTATTGCGGTCTCAACCTTGTGGGGCTTCGCCGCCGTGGTTTCTCCCCCGAGACCATC
>CAMZHP010000202.1 GCA_947306845.1 uncultured Prevotellaceae bacterium | reverse complement strand
TTGTTTGCTATCATCTGCGGATTTACTCCTTCAAGTGTTGTCATATCTCGTCCTCCTCTATTTATAATGGTTTGATAGTTTTGTGATGTTACAAATCGTGGCAATCTGCTTATCGGTCTCCATGCCTTCGGTGAACTCGATGCGGTACTGATTGTTGACTCGGACAGACGAAGTACCCTCCTTGTCACCGTGTAGTTTCTCGTAGTGCAGGGAACCATACTTGGTCAGTCCCAGAACATTCTCCTGCTGCTTCATCAGGTTGACAACCTTGATGTACTTGCTAACAACTTGGGGCTGAAAGCGGTGTTGCTTATCGCTCGCTTTGCCCTTTGTATAGAGTTCCTGTAGGTATGCCTGCTCGAATGTGATTATCATTTGGACGCGAAGGTAGAAAAAATATTTTATGTTCGCAAATTTAAGAACAACTATTTGTCGTTTTCAGCATTATTCCAATATTATTTTTTCTATATTATTAGGTATTTCGGTTATTTATGTGTAATTTTGCACCCAATTTGAGAAAAAGCCACCAATTATTACATTAAAAGAATATAGATAAAGATGAAAATTTCATTCGAAAACCCCGATAAGATCAATGGACTGATGACCATTGTCGTGGAGGAAGAGGACTACAAGAAGTTGGTTGATGACAAACTGAAGGAATATCGCCGCAAGGCGCAGATGCCCGGCTTCAGACCCGGCAATGTGCCCATGGGACTGATCAAGCGTCAGTATGGCACTGCCGTCAAAGTGGACGAGATCAACAAACTGCTGGGTAGCGAATTATATAAATATGTGAGAGAGAACAACATCGCCATGCTGGGCGAGCCCCTGCCATCTGAGACCCAGGTGCCGCAGGACCTCGAGAAGGAAGGCCCGTTTACTTTCGCCTTCGATATCGCAATAGCTCCTGAGTTTTCCATTACCCTCGACAACAGCGACGAGGTGACCTATTATGACATCGAGGTGGGCGAGGACATGATTGACCAGCAGGTGGAGGTCTTCGCCAACCGCAATGGCCATTATGAGCATCCCGAGGAGTATGATGCCGAGAAACGCGACATGCTGAAGGGCGACCTCCGCCAACTGGATGCAGAGGGCAACACGCTGGAAGGTGGTATCACCGTGGCAGATGCCATGCTCATGCCGCAATATATCAAGGCTGAAGACCAGAAAGCACTCTTCGAGGGTGCCAAGCTGGGCGACATCATCACTTTCAACCCCAAGAAGGCCTATCCCGAGAGCGATACAGAGGTGGCCGCACTGCTCAAGCTGAAGAAGGAAGAGGTGGCTGACCTGACAGATGACTTCAGTTTCCAGATTACCGAAATCCAGAGGTATGTAGGCGCTGAGGTCAACCAGGAGCTCTTCGACACCGTGTTTGGCGAGGGCACTGTCAGCAGCGAGGAGGAGTTCCGCTCGAAAATCGCAGAGGGACTGAAGGCACAGCTCGCCGGAGAGGCCGACTTCCAGTTCTTGTCCGACCTGAGGGCTTATGCCGAGGCTAAGGTGGGTGAGCTCACCTTCCCCGAGGAACTGCTCAAGCGGGTGATGAAAAACAACAATAAGGAAAAGGATGACAAATATGTCGATGATCATTTCGCCGACAGCATCCGCGAACTGAAATGGCACCTCATCAAGGAGCAGCTGGTGAACGCCAACGGCATCAAGGTGGAGGACAGCGAGATCAAGCTCACAGCTAGAGAAATGGCAAGGGCTCAGTTCGCTCAGTATGGCATGAACGATGTGCCTGACGAGTATCTTGACAACTATGCACAAGATATGGTCAAGAAAGAGGAATACAGCAATGCCATCGTCGACCGCACCATCGACCGCAAACTCATACAAGTGATGAAGAATGTGGTCAAACTGGGTGTCAAAAAGGTGACATTTGAAGACTTCAGGAATATCGTAAAAGGATAAATAGATTTTTTTTCAAAAAAACACTCCCTTTATTAAAGATTACCGACTTTTTTTCGTAACTTTGTTGCTACGAATCTAGAAAAAGGTCGGTAATCTTTTGTTATGGCCTGATTTTTGCATTCTTTCTTGTCAGCGGCAAGAGAGAATCTTGCTGGCTGCAACAATCAATGAATGACCAATAAAAGAAAAGAAAATGAACGATTTCAGAAAGTACGCTACCAAGCATTTGGGCATCAACTCCATGGTGCTCGACGATGTCATCAGCACACAGTCACAATACCTCAATCCGTATATCCTGGAGGAAAGACAGCTGAATGTCACACAGATGGATGTTTTCTCAAGGCTGATGATGGACCGCATCATCTTCCTCGGAACACCGATTGACGACTATACTGCCAACACCCTGCAGGCACAGTTGCTCTACCTGGACTCTGTGGACAGCGGAAAGGATATCTCCGTCTATATCAACTCACCGGGCGGAAGTGTCACGGCTGGACTGGGCATCTACGACACCATGCAGTTCATCTCCTGCGACGTAGCCACCATTTGCACGGGCATGGCTGCCTCGATGGCCGCTGTGCTGCTCGTAGCTGGAACAGAGGGCAAGCGCGCAGCGCTCACCCACAGCAGGGTGATGATCCATCAGCCCCTGGGCGGCGTGCAGGGTCAGGCTTCCGACATTGAGATTGAGGCCCGTGAGATACAGAAATACAAGAAAGAGCTATACACGATTATCGCCGACCACTCGCACACACCTTTTGATAAAGTGTGGGCCGACTCCGACCGCAACTACTGGATGACTGCTGAAGAGGCCAAGGAATACGGTATGATCGACGACGTGCTCAAGCGCAAGAAGTAGAGATGAAGAAGACATGCAGTTTTTGCGGCAGCAGTGAGAAGGATGTCAGACTGCTTATCTCGGGCATCAGCGGGCAGATTTGCGAGAATTGTGCCCGCCAAGCCTATGAGATCGTGCAGACTTCAGGTGTGCTGAAGGGTGCATACGGCAAAGATGATGACCTCGACTTGAAAAAACTGCCCAAACCTCAGCAAATCAAGGACTATCTCGACCAATATGTCATCGGACAGGATGAGGCAAAGCGCTATCTCGCCGTCTCTGTCTACAATCATTACAAGAGGCTCGGTCAGAAAGAGAGCCAAGATGGAGTGGAGATAGAGAAGAGCAACATCATCATGGTGGGAAGCACGGGGACAGGAAAGACACTCCTCGCACGCACCATCGCCAAGTTGCTCAAAGTGCCGTTCACCATTGTCGATGCCACCGTCTTCACCGAGGCAGGATATGTGGGTGAGGACGTGGAAAGCATCCTCTCAAGACTCCTTCAGGTGGCCGATTATAATGTGGAGGCCGCACAAAGGGGCATCGTGTTCATCGATGAGATCGACAAAATTGCGCGCAAGAGCGACAATCCCTCCATCACGAGGGACGTGAGCGGAGAGGGTGTGCAGCAGGGACTGCTCAAACTCCTGGAAGGAACGATCGTCAACGTGCCTCCTCAGGGAGGACGGAAGCATCCCGACCAGAAGTACATACAGGTGGACACCCGCAACATCCTGTTCATCTGCGGTGGTGCCTTCGACGGAATCGAGCGCAAAATCGCACAGCGCATGAATACCCACGTAGTGGGCTACAACTCGGTGCAGAATGTCAGGAATATAGACAAGGAGGAACTGATGAAGTATGTCCTTCCCCAGGACCTCAAGTCGTTTGGCCTCATCCCGGAAATCATCGGACGACTGCCTGTGCTCACCTATCTCAACCAATTGGACAGGCCTGCGTTGAAAAAGATACTGACGGAACCCAAAAACTCCATCGTCAGACAGTATGTCAAACTGTTTGAGATGGATGGTATCAAGCTCAGTTTCAGCGAGGAAGCACTCGACTACATCGTAGACAAGGCCGTTGAATACAAACTCGGAGCACGTGGATTGCGTTCCATTGTGGAAAGTGTGATGATGGACGCCATGTTTGAGATGCCGTCACGAAAGGTCAAATCCTTTGAGGTCACACTCGACTACGCGAAAAGACAACTTGACAAAGCACACATCCAAGGTCTGGAATAAGGGAATGTCCCATTCATGGGGACTCCCATACAGGTGCAAACTATGAAATGATTTTACACATGCCTAAAGACGTTAACCTCACCCAACAGTTGAAACGATTCTTCGGCTTTGACAAGTTCAAGGGCGATCAGGAGGCTATCATCCGCAATCTGCTTGCGGGTAAGGATACCTTTGTGCTGATGCCCACAGGAGGCGGAAAATCGTTGTGCTACCAACTTCCCTCACTGCTCATGGAGGGCACTGCCATTGTTATCTCACCACTGATTGCGCTGATGAAAAACCAAGTGGATGTCATCAATGGCATGAGTGAGGAAGAGGGCGTAGCCCATTACCTCAACTCATCACTCAACAAGGCGGCGATCGATCAGGTCAAGGCCGATATCACTGCGGGGAAAACCAAACTTCTCTATGTGGCGCCTGAGTCGCTCAACAAAGATGACAACGTGGAATTCCTGCAGACTGTGAAAATCTCATTCTATGCCATCGACGAGGCTCACTGCATCTCGGAGTGGGGACATGACTTCAGGCCGGAATACCGCAACATCCGTCCCACCATTCAGCGGATAGGCAACGCGCCGGTCATCGCACTGACCGCGACGGCTACCGACAAGGTGAGAACAGATATCAAGAAGAACCTGGGAATTGCTGACGCGAAAGAATTCAACAGTTCGTTCAACAGACCCAATCTTTATTATGAGGTGCGGCCCAAGACCAATGACATCAACAAGCAGATCATCCGCTTCATCAAGCAGAATCCGGGCAAGAGCGGCATCGTGTACTGTCTCTCAAGGAAAAAGGTGGAGGAGTTGGCTGCCGACCTCTGTGCCAATGATATCAGGGCGGCTGCCTACCATGCAGGACTGGAGTCGGTCAAGCGCTCAGAGACGCAGGATGACTTTCTGATGGAGAAGATAGATGTCATTGTGGCCACCATCGCCTTTGGCATGGGCATCGACAAACCGGATGTCAGATTTGTCATCCATTACGATATCCCCAAGAGTCTGGAAGGTTATTATCAGGAGACAGGGCGCGCCGGGCGTGATGGAGGTGAGGGCAAATGCATCACTTTCTACTCCTACAAGGACTTGCAGAAACTGGAGAAGTTCATGGAGGGGAAACCCGTGGCAGAACAGGATATCGGAAGGCAGCTCCTGCAGGAGACGGCCGCCTATGCCGAGTCATCGATGTGCCGCAGAAAAATGTTGCTCCACTATTTCGGGGAGGAATACGACAAGGACAATTGTGGCAACTGTGACAATTGCCTGCATCCCAAGACCAAGATGGAGGGCAAGGAGGAACTGCTCATCGTGCTTAAGGCCGTTGAGGCTGTGAAGGAGAATTTCAGGGCAGAGTATATCATCGACTTTGTCAAAGGAAGGGGTACCGACGACCTCGTCTCTCACAAGCATAACCTGCTGGAGGAATTCGGCTCTGGTGAGGATGTGAACCCCAAATTGTGGAACCCGGTCATCCGTCAGGCCCTGCTGGCAGGATATCTGAGAAAGGACGTAGAGAACTATGGCTTGCTGAAACTCACAGCGGCCGGAAAACGCTTTATCAAGCACCCCACTTCATTCATGATCGTGGAGGATACCGAGTTCAAGGATGAATATGACGAGGAGAGCACGGATGGAGGTGGCGCACTCGACCCTGAGCTCTATGCCATGCTGAAGGACTTGCGCAAACGAATGTCGAGAAAACTCAGCGTCCCGCCATACGTCATCTTCCAGGATATTTCTCTTGAGCAGATGGCTACCATGTACCCCATCACCTTGCAGGAACTGCAAAACATACAGGGCGTAGGAGCTGGAAAGGCCAAACGCTACGGACAGGAGTTCTGCGACCTGATACGCCAGCATTGTGAGGAGAACGAGATAGAGCGGCCAGAGGACATGCGAGTAAGGACCGTGGCCAAAAAGTCCATCCTCAAAGTAAAAATCATACAGAGCATAGACCGGAAAATTGACCTTGAGGAGATTGCCAAAGCACAGGGACTCGACTTCGATGAACTGCTCTCGGAGATAGAGGCCATCGTGTACAGCGGCACCAAGCTCAACATCGATTATTATATCGATGAGGTGATGGACGAGGACCATGTGGATGATATATACGACTATTTCATTGAGAGCGAGACGGATGACCTCGACGCTGCCATGGATGAGCTGGGCGAGGACAGCACGGAGGAGGAGGTGAGGCTCGTCAGAGTGAAATTCTTCTCTGAAATGGCCAATTGATAAATACCTCCTCCAGCCCTTCCAGAGGAGGGGGGAGTATGCAGAGTTCGGGCGGATTTGCAAATCCGCCCGCATTGTTGATAAGTCTCTGGTGATTCGCCGAATGGTTTCTCACGGCA
>CAMZHP010000201.1 GCA_947306845.1 uncultured Prevotellaceae bacterium | reverse complement strand
GAATTTGAGAATTGGTGAGCACCAAATAATTCGATAATTCGACAATTCGTGAGAAAAATATAATCCCGAATTAGAGAATTGGCGAATTGGTGAGCACAAAAAAATTCGACAATTCGACAATTCGTGAGGAAAATAAAAGTCCCGAATTAGCGAGATTTGTCGAAGACCCACTGACCGAAGGGAGGTAATTTGAGAATTGGTGAGCACAAAAAATTCGATAATTCGACAATTCGTGACCTGACTTCTTTAACTACTCTTTTAACTACTGTAATTATTCAGCGAATCATCATTTGGAGTGCCCTGACGGGCAGAAATGATAAAAAATGAATAAAAAAATGGTAAAAAAATATTTTCTTATAATTTTCTTAATATTTGACTTCCGCTTCGCACGTCGCCCGTTGGTTCTCGCCGTAGGCGATCTCTTTAGATATTCGCTGAACAGATACTAACTACTCCCAACTTGCGGAAGTTGAATTCAACGACTTGTATTTTGAAAGTCCATTTGATGGATGATTTTCGCTATCTCATAGAGGACAGAGAAGGGCACGGCGATGGGGCACTCCCGGATGGTGCTGGCATAGTCGCGCCATCCGTTGGCTTGGCAGTAGGCCTCGCGGGCACCGAATGGCACATAGATGACGACAGGATTGCCTTGGAGGTCCTTCAGGAATAATATGGCTTCTCCCTCGTAAAAAGGGGGCGTGGGAGCCTCGCAGTAGATTTTGGGTATGGAGCAGGAGAAGGTCCACCGTCCTATGTGGGTCATCTGGATGGGCAGGGTGATGTCCTCTCTGTGGAAACCCACAAAGGCCTCGTCGGACAGTCGCGTGACACTCCGGGGGATGATGGCCACCGGACTTCCTGTCACCATCATGTTGGTGGCTGTCTTGATGATGGCATTGCAGTCTTCGCGGCTGTCATAAACCGGATTGGCTGTGCTCACCTCCACCCGGCTCAGGTTCTCGTTGCAAATGAAGGCTCTCGTAGCAATCGACGTTGTCTTGGCGGGGATGAACAGTTCGCGCAGGTCGCAGTGCATGAACGCATCTCTGTTCACTTGCTCGAGATCGTCTGGCAGTTGGATGGCGGTCAGTGACCTGCAGGCGTAGAAGGCATAACTGTCGATGAGGCGGATGGTGGAGGGAAGACGGATGGACTGCAGGTGGTCGCATCCCTCAAAGGCGCTGGTCTCGATGGTCTGGATGCCCGTGAAGAACTTCAGTTCGTCGAAATGAGTGATTCGGGTATTTCCGCAGAAAGCCTTGCCGATGGTGTTGACCGCCATGGCCTCGTCTATGGACAGTTCCTTGTTGCCGTCGCGGTCCCATCGTCTGATGCAGACGGTCTTCACCTCGGGGTCGGCAAACGGGATGTGGTCAGTCATCAGGGGAACGACATGGCTCCAGGCCTGACTCAGGATGATGTGCTCTGTCTCCTCTGGTTGCAACTTTTCGTCGCCTGGTTGAAAGCCGGAGGCCAACAGCCTTGTACCATCGTTGATTTGTTCCACCATCGCGTTGTCGGCAAAGATGGTGCTGAGTTTCGGACAGTTGTTGACATGTCTGCTGCCTACGTTCGACTGTGGCAGTTTCGCCTCGAAGATGATGGTCTCCAGTTGGGGACAGTCATCGAGGATGTGGTCGCCGATGCCGGCCACTGTCCCAGGGAAGGAGACGGTTTCCAATCCCGATTGGCGGAAGGCGTCATGCCGGAAGAAGCGCACCGTTCCAGGGATTTTCAATGACCGTAGGTTGCTGCATCCCATGAAGGCCTCTGCGCTGATGTCGGTGAGTCCCGTGAAATGCTCCAGTTCCTCAAATGAGCGCAGCATCTTGTTCTGGGTGAACACGTTTCCCAGTTCGGTGACGGCGGCGGCCTCCTCAAAGGTCAGTTCGCCGTCACCATTGGTGTCCCAGTGAAGCAGGCACAGCCGCTCCGCCTCTGGGTCTGCGAAATCCAGTATCTCATGGTTGAGCACGCGCAGTTGGCGGTTGAGCACCGCCGTGTGCTGGGCCTGACTCAGGGCTTGCTGGCGCAGTCGGTCGATTTGGAAGACAAGGGCGGCGATGATGCCTGCCACAAGGAGCAACATGGCCGCCCACAGCAGTCGCTGCTTGGTGCGGTTGCGGAGGTCAGCGAGCAGCGCGTCCATGTTCTGATACCGCTGTTCGATGGGGCGCAGGCACCGCTCGGCCACACGCTGGTAGTTGCCCCTGCCGAGGTTCATCTCCTGCATCACCATGCCGAACGAGTAGATGTCGTTGCGCACATCGGCCACCGTTGCCTGCATCTGTTCGGGAGCCATATACCGCAGGGTGCCCGCCGGTTGTTTCAGGATGGCGTGGCTGTCGGTGTCGGCCAGTCCGAAATCGATGATTTTGGCGTAGTTGCCGTTGTGGGTCACCATGATGTTCGACGGCTTCAGGTCGCGATGCACCACCTGCTGCGAGTGGATGTAGGCGAGGGCGTCGGTCATCTCGTCGGCCAGGCGTCGGCGTTCCGACAGCGGGGGCTTCTCGGCCAGGTATTCGCCGAGGGTGCGCCCGTCAATCCATTCTGCCACGATGCAGACAGCCTTCCCGCGGCCGGGGATGGACACCGTCTCCATGCTGCTGGCTTGCAGCACGCCGCTGTGCTGCAACCGCATCATGATGCTGAACTCCTTGCGCAGCATCTCATGGTAGGCGGGGTCGGATGTCAGGTTTTGTTTGAGGCATTTGAGCAGATACCACCGGCTGTAGCGCTTCGCTTTATACAGGTCGCAGTAGCCTCGGGAGGACAATGGTTCCACATCGGTGAAGTCGCTGCTGACTCCCTCAAAATCTGTGGTGGAACCCAGGTACCCGGAGATGTCTTCGCTATGCTCTGCCATCAGTCACGCCGGTTGGTTTTGAACAGCACGCCTCCCTGTCGGCCGCAGGAATAATTGACCGGCGGCCGGCCGTCCTGTACGAGGTGGTTGAGATAGAGCGGCTCGCCCTCGATGATGACGTTGCACCTGAACGTGTCGCCCTGGCGGAGGCGGGTGTTCTCCGAAGAGGTCACCACAAACTGTGTGTTGCCCTCATAGCGGAGGTGGCAGGTGCGGTCGGGCAACCAATAGAGTGTGACTTCATCACCGACTTCCAGATTCTCGGCGACATCGATGTGGTTGCCCAACAGGGGACAACTCGGCATCTCCTCTTTATTGAAAGGCTTTTGGCCAAAAGCCCCGAAATCCGTGTAGCCGCAGAACTTGGCCAGCGTGTCGAGGGTCTGGATGCTGGGTGAGTGGTCGCTCTGCATGTACCCCCAGAAACGTTTCAGGGTGGACGAACTGATCATCACGCGGGTGCGCTCGAAGACTTTCTCATGCAGCAAGTCGAAGTCTGCGGGTTTTTGCATCTTCTTCTTCATGACTGTCTCCGTCGCCTGGCGGAGCAGTTCGTACAGCCGCGTCTCTCTTCCAGAGTTCTCGTTGATAGGTCGCATAGGCGTATGATAATAATGAATCCTTCGTTTCCGACCGCAAAAATACAAAAAACAATCAAAACAATCAAAAATACCAAGACAATCTAACAATCTCCACTCCTATAGTAAAAGAAATCGCCTTCAGCTTCGCAGTTGGAGGGGATTTGCATTACTTTTCCCTTCGGCCAGCGACCATTGGTTCTCGCCGAAGGCGACTTCCTTTGTATCAGGGGACGGAGATTTTGATTCGTTTTTCTCAACACAAAGGTACAGAGATACAGAGATTTTATTCCTTTATTCCTATATTCCTTAGACCATAAAACCAGCGACCGCAGAGCGGTCAAATTAATGTATAATTACATGGAAATTACATGTTTGAATATTTCTAACACGAATGACCACGAATGACCATGAATTATTCATGAATTGTTTTTTTATGAATCACGGAGACGGAGATTTTGATTCATTTTTCTCAACACAAAGGTACAGAGGCACAAAGATTAGACAATAAAACCAGCACCTTTTGTTGCTTGGAGGGATTGCTTTGGTCGAATGAAGACGACACGCGAATCATATAGCTTAACTTCTTTAACTACTTAACTTCTTTAACTACTTATACTACTTAACTACTTTCAATAATGATACAAAATGATACAAAATTTATTTGTTCAGGTTCTGCATCTTTCCGAAATTTGTAGCAGGCAACCGCCACCGACGTGCCCTGCCATCACAGGAGCGTCCCACGTAAGCCACAGCACTGAAAAATACCGCATGGAAAGAAAAAAACAGCCCATAGAGAGCGTGCTTTCAAAAATTCTTCTTATATTTGCATCGACGCTTGTGAAAACAGGCGGCAACATAAGGAGAGCTACAACGCTTCTGACCGTCAGTGAATCTGCAAACTCTACTGTAAAAGTGTTGGAAGGATTGAGAGCCGCTCTTTCTATATCGTATATCTATGCCCCCGCGCCCTTGCGTGGAAGGCATTCGTATATGCCATATAGGTGTGGGCTGATTTTCATTCTTTCTTTTACGGGTATTGCAGAACCTACTGACGAAGAGTGAGTAGGCCCACACTCCGTGTAGGTACTTATTATCTAAAACCCTATATAATTATAACATGGCTAACCAATTCAATTTAATTACACTTAAAGACATTACAACTAGTAGCCATCAAATTGATGACCATTCAATATTTGGTGATTATAACCAAGGTGAAAACCGTGTAATGTGTGCCCTGCTGAGAATTCTCCACTTGATTGACAAGTTGATAGAAAAATTTGGTGGAGAAGTGAAGAAAAACGAGCCCGACATTCTGACTCAGGTGTCATTGGACGGCAAGAAAGGCACTGTGGCTGATGGCCTGATTATTCGCGATTGTACATATAAGATTGTCATTGAGGCCAAAATTGCACCATTCTCCACCAATTTGCAGCATAATCTTGATCAACTTGCCCAATATCGGAAACTGGTATCTCAGAATGACGATGAATACATTCTTTACATTACTCCAGACTCTCAGAAACCCAAGGAATTGGAACCAGATATCTTTTGGCTTAATTGGGATGACATTACCCAATTGCTGAATGATTACCTTTCGGAGATTGATGACCAAATACTCATCTTTTTGATAAAGGAGTTCATCAAACTCATAGATAAACTCAGAATAGGTCAATTTGGCAGCAAAGCAAAAGAATTTGAGAAAGAAAAAGAAGAAACAGAAAAAATAGCCAAGGAAAAAATTGCCAAAGTAGATATTTCCAAAGAATCAAATGTCCAAAAGAGTAAGGCATCTGAGGAGAACACTGATGAAGATGAAGACGTGCTGATAGTCGGCGGAAGAAGGGGTGAGAAAGTTGCTATAAGGTTTGATTTCTATGCTTGTCAGGCTAACCGCTTTTTCTTACCCACAAAATATTTGGCATTCTATTATGACAACCGCATCAAGTATCTTTTCGAGATCATCTTCAAAGAGGAAAGAGTATTGGATTTGAGAGATAAGAAATGGGGAATAGACCCAGATTATTTCCAAATTTATGATCTTAATTATATTAATGATAGCAACAAAGAGCGGGAATTCTTCCGCTTGAAATTAATACATATCTTCGATGGCAATGGCATTGTCAATGACTCTGTGGACAAAAATGGGAAACGTTGCGCCTTTACACAAAGGCAGAGATACACGACCCTCAAAAAAATCCTGAAAGCTCGTAAAACATCTGAGTTATAATATGGTAAGTTAAAATTATTAGAACCTCACGATGAACAGGTGAATCGTTAATAGTACTATGCCAGACTTTGAAATCAAAAATGGTGTTTGCCACATTCCAGAAGGAACAAAAAAAAATTGATAGTTATGCTTTTGAAGACTGTACTGATCTCGTAGAAGTCATCATTCCTGAGTCAGTGGAAGTTATCGGTGCATACGCTTTCAAAGGATGCACTTCATTGCAGAATGTCATTCTTCACGAATCAATTAGGAATATTAAGTATATGAGTCAGGTTTTTAGCATGACTGATTCAAAACATTTACATCCCTAATCAGTAAACTAGTCAAGGATGGTTACAGAGTGCAGTTGAAAGAAGATACAGACAGTTGGGGGCGTTGGAACTAACAAAAAAATAATATTATTGAAAATTGAAGATTAAACCATTACAACTATGAAACAAAAACTATTCTTCTTATTGCTCATGACCTTCATCCCGATAGCCATGATGGCAGAAGATGTCACTATTGATGGCATCAATTATAGTGTGATAAAAAAGACAAAACAGGCAGAGGTCATCAGTGGTGGATCCTATACTGGAAATATTACCATCCCAGAAACGGTAGTCTATGAGGATGATACCTACAGCGTGACGCGCATAGGATCTGATGCTTTGAATAATTCCAGAATAACCTCCATCAC
>CAMZHP010000200.1 GCA_947306845.1 uncultured Prevotellaceae bacterium | reverse complement strand
GCATCCTGCGCTGGTAGCCCATCATGGTCTGCATGAGCGAAGCCGTCATACAGGCCATCAGCACCGAATACACAGACAGATAGACATTAAGAGGCAGACATAGCATTGCACTGCCTCCCAGCACGATACTGCCCACCAACGTCCCAACACTTACCGGCCATAGCATTTTTTTCCACATGGCCTGTAAAGGATACAGGCACCAGCAGATGGACAAAAACAATACCAGCAGGAACCAGAGGAGATAGGCCCACCAGGCATTCGTCTGATAGACCACCCATACGACGGCCACCACGACGGCCATCTGCGCCATCGTCGCTCCGAAAATGACCAACATCCGACGCAGCATCTTGCTGTCGAAGAAGGCGAGTGCTATCATCGCTACAAACACTACACACGATACCAAGGCTGCGCCCCATAAAGAAATCTCAGATACAAACATATTTTATTTTTTATTATCTTTCCCTATTTGAGAATTATGGTTATATTTGTAGGTGGTTTATGTTGTAGGGACGCGATGTATCGCGTCCACCAATTATGAACTATGCACTATGAACTGCAATAAGGGTCGTTTCGCTCCATCACCCACGGGGCGCATGCATTTGGGCAATCTGTTCTGTGCGCTGCTCTCCTGGCTCTCCGTGAAGAGCAAGGGCGGCGAGTGGCTGCTGCGCATTGAGGACCTCGACCCAGGGCGCTCCCGGCCAGAGTATGCCCGTTGGGTGATGGATGACCTCAACTGGCTGGGACTGACTTGGGATGGGGAACCCGTATATCAAAGTCATCGCTCGGATATCTATGAGCATTACTTCCGTCAGTTGCAACAGCGCGGGATGACCTATCCCTGCTATTGCACGCGAGCCGACCTTCTGGCCACACAGGCTCCGCATGAGAGCGACGGGCGAGTGGTGTATAAGGGTACATGCAGGGGACTTCCTCCGCAGCCCGGCCGCAGGGGGGCTACACGACTCATTGTTCCCGACCGTGACCTGCTGTGCACCGACGGCCATTATGGTGAGTATAGGGTGAATCTTTCCCAGCAGGTGGGTGACTTCATCATCCGTCGCAAGGATGGCGCATGGGCCTACCAACTGGCGGTGGTCATCGATGATGCCTTGATGGGCGTCACCGAGGTGGTGAGGGGACGCGACTTGTTGCTCTCCACGCCACAACAGATGTATGTAGCTGATTTGTTGGGCTTTCCCACACCACACTTCATCCATTTTCCCCTGCTCTGCAACACCGATGGACAGCGGTTGTCAAAGCGTGACAAGAGTCTTGACATGGAATGTCTGCGACAGCATTGCACAGCCCGCCAAATCATCGGCAGGCTGGCTTTTCTGGCTGGCATCATCCCCTCGCCCGATGCCATCAGCGCCCAGGAACTCCAGCCCCTGTTCTCCTGGGAGCGTGTTCCCAAAGAAGACATCATCGTCTCCTCGGGCGCAGACAGCAAGAATGGGGACAGGCTATAGATCGATCCACGAGCTCAGAACGTCGGCAAGAGACGATGCCGTGGCGCTGCTGATCTTGTTGATGAAGTCTTGTGCTTCCTTTTCATCGTAAGGCTCATCGACATCATCTGTATAGGTTTTCTGGCCGTCTTTCTCTGTCACGGTGAAAAGTTGGTTGAAACCCTCACTTTCAGTTTTCTCGTAATAGGTGGCCTTGTCACCAGCGTCGGTTTTCTCCTTGATCACCAGCGCATCGCCTTGGAATGTGAGTTCCTGGCCTTCACCCACTGCGACACCATCGAAATTGTCAATATCTTTCATGCCTTTGTAGAACGAGAGGAGCAGTCCGTCTTTGCCATCTGCGGTGCTCAGGAAAACATAGTCCTTGGCAAGCGCGTATTTGGAGATTTCCTTTCCTTCGAAATACGAGTCCCACAGGGCATGGATGTCTTCCTGGTGAGCCTTCAGGTGACTGTCTGCTGCCACCACGAGTGAGTCATCGGGTGCGATGGCGGTGGGTTCCTCACTTTGCTGTTCTTTTACGGGGGCTTTGCTTGTGCAGGCTACCAATGCCAATGCCATGATGGAAAACATGGCGGCTTTTGTGAATATTCTTTTCATATTTTTTGAGTTTAGATAGATATTTGATTGTCTTTTGAGGATGACTTCAAGCAGGTTAATCAAAAACTTATTAATAATAATGTATCTCCCGTTGTTCTAGACTTTTGGAGTCTGTTGTGTCCTCCAGCTCGCCATCGATGGTATGCTTGCACACGGAGTGGATCTCTCGCTCCGTCCAGTTGCCACTATTGTCAAATTTCTTATAGTTATAGGTGATGACAGTGGAGTAGTGGTCACCCTCGTCTTCCGACTCCAGATTGATGCGGTCGGGGTAGATATGGTCGTCAGTATAGGTGAAAGTTTGGTCAACGGTGGATTCCCAACCTGTCAGCTCGCTCTTGACCATCCGGCCGTTTTCGTCATATTCGAATTTAAGGGTAAAACCTTGGTCGTCCTCTTCGTCCATCCTGTTTTCATAGTAGACGATACGACCTTTCTCATCGCGCCGCATCTTGGTCTTTTCCGACAAGCCATAGATGAAGTTGCCTTTGTCATCATATTTGTAAAGATTGTCGTAGCGGTCTTTCAATATCCTTCCTTTGTCATCGAATTTCATATACTGGGTGCTGTCTTCCCATGAGGTGGGCTCGGCATCAGAAAGGTCGGTGACAGTGACGGAGATATCCTTCACATTGCCTACTAGTCCGAAACTCCTCACGTCGGTAGGTGTGTTGGTATCCGTCTTTTTCGATGGGGTGTTGGCACAGCAGACCATAAGGACTGAAAGCGCCATGATGGGTAGGATTTTTGAAAGTTTCATAATGATATAGATTTTGATGATGTAGGCAAAATTATACAAAAAAAATCAGACTACGGCATTTTGGCAGAAAAAAGTGAGATCGATAAGGAGGTCATCTGCCTCTTCTGATCGTCTCTTCATATCAATTGGGTGTATGCCATATAATAATCCATATAATTCCCCATTCATTTTTTATTCTCTGTAACTCTGTATCTTCGTGTTGAAAATTCTGGACTTGCTAAACTTGAATGAAATATTTTTTGCTTGCAATATGCGAATTTCAGAAAAAATCCATATATTTGCAAAGTCGGACAAAAATCGATGCTCTTTTAGCTTGATTTGTTAAAAACCTAATACGAATGATGATATGAGAAATCTGATGACTTGCCTGCTGACCTTCCTTGGACTGACCTCCGCTTTCGGTCAGCAGCGTATCGAAAATGTTAACAAAAGCGGCTCCACCGTGACAGCCAACACCTATGAGGTGGATGCCTTCCAGACAAAAAGCGGAAAAACAGTGAGGTTTCATGCGCTCGTGCATGCCTCTATCCGCATGGAGTACGACGGAAAGGAGATAGAGATTGATCCTGTGACGAAGTTGGGCAACAAGACAATCGACTATACCGCCATGCCGAAGGCCGACTACATCCTCGTGACGCATGAGCATGGCGACCACTTCGACAGGGCTGCCATCAAGACGCTGTCGGGAGAGGGCACGAAACTCATCACCAACAAGCGATGCGCAGAGATGATCGGCTATGGTCAGGTCATGGTCAACGGTGAGAAAACCAAGATAGCCAAGGACATCACCATTGAGGCCGTCCCTGCGTACAATACCACGGAGGGACGCCAGCAGTTCCACCCGAAAGGAAGGGACAACGGCTACATCATCACTGTCGATGGCCTGAGAATCTATGTCGCCGGTGACACGGAGGACATCCCTGAAATGGCTGCCATCAAAGACATCGATGTCGCTTTCATGCCCTGCAACCAGCCTTATACGATGACTCCGGAGCAGTTGGTCAAGGCTGCAAGGATTGTGAAGCCCAAGGTGTTGTTCCCCTACCACTATGGTCAGACTGATGTGAGCGGCATTCCCGCCCTGTTGCAGAATGACGGTGTGGAGGTGAGAATCAGGCATTACGAGTAACAGGAAGGGGAGACCTTTGCAGGGTGTCCCCCTTCTTTCGTCATTAAAAATTCAAAAAAAACGAATAATATCATATTTGGTCAAGATAGTATCATGTTTTTTCGTTTTTTACTTGTATTTTTGTGCCCAAATTGCAGAATCTATTTTATTTTACATAACCAATAACTTAATCAAGCTTATGAAGAAAATTTTTACTTTGATTGCAGTGGCCATGATGGCCGTTTGTTCTCAGGCCCAGGAGAAGGTTCTCTTCGCTCCCGACGGGGCTTATGGCAATGGCGCCACCCTGACTTCTGAGAACACCAAACTGGTGCTCGGAAATGACCGTACCACGAAAAACTATGATCTGAAGTTGACTTCCGCCAAGGCATACTGCGCAGACATATTCGGCCAGAAAGTGATGGTGGAGAACTCCGAGACTGGTGAGATGGAGGAGAAGACCCGCATCGTTTACGTGGTAGGCAACCAAAACCCGAAGGATGGAGAACTCGATGGGGACAAGAGTGCCGGTGATCCCTACAAAGTTGATAAGGGCAACCTCCCACAGTCAGGTACCTATTACATGATTACCCCGACGAAGGACGGACACATCACTGCTTACATCGTGCTCAATGCTGACAAGAATCTCTACGTGGCCAAGGCTTCAGACGGCTCTTGCCTGTCTGTTGGCGAACTCACCGTCAAAAGGGATGCTGATGAGGCTGAGACAGTGCAACTGAGCGAGGATTTCAAAGTGGGTGAGAAAGTCAACGGAACACTCGAGTTCAATGTGGTGGCCAATGAGACTTACTATGTATTCTGCACTGGTTCCAAACTGAGCTTTGGCGGTTATGTGTTTGAGGAATTCGGTGAGGTAGAGCCTCTCCCCGAGGGTGAGAAAGTGCCCATTGACATCACCAGCGGATGGAGCACCTGGCAGGAAACCGAGAGCGTTGAATACAATGCCGACGGCACCATGACCTTCAACTCAGCAGAGTGGGGCGGTCTTGCAAAATGGTTGGGTGGAAGAGACCTCAGCGGTTATGACTACCTCGTGGTAGAGTATGCAGAGCCGACCACCGTTGTCACCCAGCTCTTCGTACAGTTTGCTGTCGAGGGAGACAACAATATGATCACCAAGCAGGCCAATCCTGGTGCTACTTATCTCTTCATTGACCTGAACGACGAGCGTGCCACAGCTGTCAACCAGATTGCTCTCCAGACCGCAGCTCCTTCCGTCGTCAAGATTTCCGCTATGTACTACATCAAGAAGCCGGGTGGCGAGGAGCCTCCAGTAGAGGATGGTGATAAAGTCAACATGATCGACAACTTCAACTACACATGGAACCAGGCAGAATCCATCGAGAGAACTGAGGATGGCATCATCTTTACTACCGCAGAATGGGGCGGTCTGGCAGGATGGTTTGCTCCCGATGACGTGCCCTCCGATTGGTCAGAGTACAGCAAGATCGTGTTTGAGTTCGCTGAGCCTACCACTGTCAATACCCAAATCCTTGTGAGCAATGGCTCCGAAAACGTGGCTTCCGCATGGGGCGAGCCGGGTATCAACAAGTTGGAGTGCTCCTTCACCGGAAAAGATCTCAGCAAGGTTGCGCAGTGCGCTCTTCAGACCTCAGCACCCACCGTATTGAAAATCACCGCCATCTACCTGGTGAAGCAGGGTGGTGAGTCAGGTGTGGAGAACATCAAGGCTCAGGAGGCCCTGAATGGCATCCGCTACAACCTCTCCGGACAGCGTGTCAGCGACTCTTACAAGGGTGTCGTGATCCAGAACGGTCGCAAGTTCGTCCAGAAATAATCGAACAACCATAACCTTAGGAGGGTGGCTTATCACCACCCTCTTTTATTGGCTAATACCGCTCCCTATGGGAGAGCATCAGCTTGAAACAACCTAAAAAACCAATTGAATATGTATCAAAGCAAGTCTAATGGGAAGCATGGCCTTATTATATTATATAAGGTGATGCTGCTTATCCTCACCTTGCTCCCCTTGAACGCTTTCGCCCAGACGAAGGTCACCGGTACGGTGACCGACGAGGTGAACGAGCCCATCATCGGAGCAACGGTCAAAGTCAAGGGATCGAGCACCGGTGTGGTCACCGACATCGACGGCAACTTCAGCATCAATGCCTCTGTAGGGCAGACGCTGGAGGTCTCCTACATCGGTTACACCACCCACAGCGTGAAGGTCACCCGTGCCGGACATATCGATGTGCGCCTCTCCGAGGACACGCAGACGCTGGAGCAGGTCGTCGTCGTCGGCTACGGTACGATGAAGCGAAGTGACCTCACCGGATCGGTGGCCTCCATCAACGAGGAGCAGATCAAACAAGGTGTCAACACCTCCGTCGAGCAGGCCATGCAGGACCGTATCGCCGGTGTGATGGTGACACAGAACTCTGGTACCCC